>NZ_JBJUSG010000013.1:0-39170 GCF_046044395.1 Candidatus Magnetominusculus dajiuhuensis
CTTTTCCTAATGGCCGCCATTAGACTTTTCCTCCTAATGGACAATCTGGGATAAAGATAGCGAGGGCGGTGCTGACGGCTAAAATCTCCAATTGCCGAACCGTCCTTAGGCGCATGTTAAGAGACCATTCAGAATCACGCGACGGCGCGGCGGCCGGGAAATTTGACATAGACGCAGTGTCAATGGCTGCCGACAGATTAGGCATGTCAATAGGCAAGTTGCAGCGTCTGGGATCGCTTGACGAGATAAGGGGTATTGAAGGAGACGCGGCACATAACTATTTCAGCGTCTTTGACAATCTGATTATTTCACAGAAGGAGGAGTTCTATTTCAGGGAAAGGAGCAGGCGTCCGCCGATGGACAATGTCAACTGCCTGTTATCTTTTTTATATACGATAGTGCTGCATGACATACGCTCAGCGTGTGAGACGGTGGGGTTGGACCCTGCGGTAGGGTATATACACAGGGACAGGCCGGGGCGGCCGGGTTTGGCGCTGGATATACTTGAGGAATTCAGGCCATACCTTGCGGACAGGCTTGCGGTAAGTCTGATAAATCTTGGTCAGGTGCGGCCATCGGGGTTTAAGAAACAGGAGGCCGGAGGGGTTTTGATGGATGACGATACGCGAAAAACTGTTCTTATTGCGTATCAAAAGAGGAAGCAGGAGGAGTTGACGCACCCGTTTTTAAATGAAAAAGTACCGGTGGGATTGCTGTTTCACGTACAGGCGATGTTGTTAGCGCGATATATTCGTCAGGATTTGGACGGTTACCCTCCGTTCATATGGAAGTAGGTGGAAAATGCTGGTATTGATAAGTTATGATGTATCTGTGGAGGGGGATGGAAAGAGGAGATTGAGGAGGGTAGCGAAGGCATGTCAGGATTATGGGCAAAGGGTACAGTATTCAGTGTTTGAGTGCATAGTAGATCCGGCGCAGTGGACACTTTTCAGGCAACGGTTGATAGATGAGATAGACGAGGAGTGTGACAGTCTACGATTTTATTTTTTGGGATCGAATTGGAAGCACAGAATAGAGCACATAGGGGCAAAGGGCACATATGATCAGGAAGGACCTCTGATATTTTGAAAATGCGAACCCAAAGCGGACATATTTACACAGGAGGGTTCGCGCAGACCAAAATATGTTATAAAACAAAGAGTTATAGCTGATGTTCTTTGACAACTATGGAATAAGCTACACAAAACCGCCAAATCCGCGGAAAGTACGTATAAAAGCCTTGACTATCAACACGATACAAGGCGACGTCGCCCCTCACGCAGGGGCGTGGATTGAAACTATCCAATTGTCAACCTCGCTACAAGGGAATAATGTCGCCCCTCACGCAGGGGCGTGGATTGAAACTTAAAATCTTGTGAAGTAAACTTGAACGCGTAGGGTCGCCCCTCACGCAGGGGCGTGGATTGAAACATAATATCCCTCTCACTCGTTAATCCCGCCGCAGTCGCCCCTCACGCAGGGGCGTGGATTGAAACGCCGTTCCTATATAGAGTCTGTCCATAAACTCTAACTTCTTAATAAATAAGGTTAAATGGTATAATTGCAGAGAAATATAAAAATGGGAGGGGAGAATGAATTTACTGAACGATTTGAAGCTGCAATTCGAGAAAGGATTATGGGCATTGAGCGTCACAATGTATTTCTTCATATCCAATCCTCGTTGGTAGACTACGAAGATAGTATATTACATCTATTGCGTTATATCATAGTTGACATGACACTATTAGCCTGGATTTTGGCGGCAGCGGCACAGGCTCACCCATTCATCCTTTCCTTTTCCTATTGCCCATCTTCCACTGTACAACTCCATGTTTTTTAGGACATTGTTACTTTAGCGTGACAGGCGTGACAGTGTTGTTGAAAATAACCGCTTGTTTTACTTATAATAACTATAACCTTATGAGTCCCCGTGGAAAAAATATAATTATCGCGCTTTTGTTGGTTGCTATAACTTTTGGCGTTTATTGGAATGTCAGGGGGAATTCATTCGTCAATATTGACGACCCTCAGTATGTAACCATAAATCCGTTTGTAACTCAGGGACTGACCCTCAAGAGCGTCGGGTGGGCATTTCGGACTACCTTTTTTGTCAACTGGCACCCGCTGACATGGCTTTCTCATATGGCGGATGTTGAGCTTTATGGACTTAATCCGCGCGGCCACCATTTGACTAGCCTTATTATTCATATAATTAATACGCTCTTACTGTTTTTCCTCTTAAACCGCTTAACATTGTTGCCCTGGCAGAGTGCCTTTGTAGCGGCGGTTTTTGCCATTCATCCGCTTGGTGTGGAGTCAGTGGCTTGGGTGTCTGAACGAAAGAATATCCTCAGTACGCTGTTTTGGTTTCTTGGTATATGGGCATATATCGGGTATGTCCAAAGGCCGCGATTTATTAAATACGCCGCCGTGTTTTTGTCTATGGCGGTTGGGCTTATGTTTAAACCCATGCTTGTCACCTTTCCCGTGACGCTGCTGCTGTTGGATTACTGGCCGTTTAACAGATTTGCACTACAAGGGGGCTTGCCGCGTGTGATGCGGCTGGTAGTTCGCGCGGTAGTGGAGAAACTCCCGTTGTTTGCCCTATCGCTGGCCTCCGCTTTCGTGACATACGAGGTTCAGCTTAGGGCGTACGCAGTTCAGCCACTCAGCCAACTCCCACTTAGTAAGCGCCTTGCCACGGCGGTCGTCTCTTACGTGCAGTACCTTCGAAAAATGGCGCTTCCCTATGACCTTGCCATACCATACCCATATCCCGATGCGCTGCCGCCCTATGAGGTATTATTATCCGCGTTGCTTATAACAACAGTAACCGCCGCAGCCATACGTTTGAGGCACAGCAGGCCGTATGTGCTGTTTGGATGGGGCTTTTATCTTATAACCCTCCTGCCGGTGATAAGATTCATTCAAACGGGCAGGGAGGCAATTGCCGACAGATATACCTATGTGCCTATGATTGGGTTTCTTATTGTAATTGCCATAGGGGCGTCTGATATTTTATCGGGAAATCGTTTTAAAAAATATATTTTATCTGCGGCCACCACTGTAACTATCATATCGCTGGCCGCGGTAACATGGTTTCAAATCGGTTATTGGAGGGATTCCTACACCTTGTTTGACCATTCGATTAAGACTATTGAGGGAAATTACATGGCCTATAACAATTACGGCGCGGCCTTCCTTGAAGACCACAAACCGGAAAAGGCCGTGGAAATCTTTACCAAGGGCCTACAGATCAAGCCCGACAGCCCGGAACTCAACTATAGCATGGGCGAGGCGCTCACAAAACAAGGGAAGTTTGAGGAGGCCATTACCTACTTCTCTCGCTCATCAACTCTTATGTTCTTCGACGGTGAGGCCGTTTTGAATAAGCGCTATGGGATAGTCCTGCTGAAAGAAAAAGATTACGCCGGGGCAGTCTCATATTTTAAGATTGCCCTGTCTATTCATCCAATGGATACCGAGGTGCTGAATAACATGGGGATTGCTCTGATGGGATTGGATAAATCTGAAGAGGCACTTGAGGCGTTTTCGCGTGGGGTTGCTGTTAAGCCTGACAGCGCCACCCTGCGCTTTAACAAGGGGCTGGCACTCAAAAAAGTCGGCAGGCTCAACGAGGCCATCCTTGAGTTTGAGCAGGCCGCGCGTCTGAACCCCACCTCTGAGACCGTCGCTAAAACCCTTGATCTGGCAAAGCGCCAGGCTTCTGGCCTTTAGTCAGGGACAGAATATGAAGCGTAACTGCCTGACGGTGGTTTTCTTTGCGGTGGCCGTGTTTGCCGTATATATCCCTCTTCACGGTAGCGGCTTCGTGAGCTTTGACGACCTCAACTATGTTGTATTAAATTCACATATAAAATACGGCCTTACACTGAATAATATAATGTGGTCATTTAAGTCCACATACTTTGCGAACTACCACCCCGTGACGTGGCTTTCTCACATGGCGGACATCAGTCTCTACGGTCTGAAGCCGATGGGACATCATCTTACCAGTGTGCTGTTTCATGCTGGCAATACCGTAATACTATATCTTCTTCTATTGTTAATGACCGGCAAATACGGCCAAAGCGTTGCCGTAGCCGCGCTATTTGCCTTCCATCCTTTTGCCGTTGAGTCTGTGGCGTGGGTGTCGGAGAGGAAAAACGTGCTGTCCACATTCTTTTGGCTTTTGACGATTGTCGTTTATGTGTATTATACGCGGAGGCCTGTCCTTGCCAGGTACTCTGCGGCGTTAGGGTTATTTGCCCTGTCTCTGCTGTCAAAACCGATGGCGGTGACGCTGCCCTTTACGCTGTTGCTTATTGATTATTGGCCACTTGGGCGGTTTCAATCGGGCCGCCGCCCTGTCCTTAAGAGCATCATTGAGAAGCTCCCGTTTTTTGTGTTTTCGATTGCCAGCGGAATAGTTACCATATTAGTACAGCAAAGGGAGGGGGCGATTGTCCCGCTTGATGGTCTGCCTATGAGTGGCCGCCTTGTAAACGCCATAATGTCGTATTGGGCATATTTAGAGAAAACCCTGTACCCTGTGGGGTTTGCCGTGTTCTACCCACACATAGACGTGTTTTCAGAGAGTGAGGTGGCCATTAAGGGGTTGTCCCTATTAGTAATTACTGTGGCCGCATTTTTGTTGAGAAAGAGGGCACCGTATTTTCTCATGGGATGGCTGTGGTACATTGTGACACTTGTACCTGTGATACAGGTGATACAGGTTGGGGGTGCGTCTATGGCAGACCGCTATGCCTACGTGCCGCTGATAGGGTTATATATTATCTTATGCTTTGGGGTAGGCGAGGGGGTTGAGAGCCGTCCGAAGGTTCAAAAGATAACTGGCGCTATTTTTACAGCGATACTGCTGGTACTTGCGGCCCTTACATGGCGGCAGGCGGAGGTATGGAGAGACTCAGGGACGCTTTTTAAACATGCTGCCGATGTGACTAAAGGAAACTACGTAGCCTATAACGAGTATGGGATGTATCTTGAGGGGGAGGGGAGGTTGGATGAGGCGATTCGGGAGTTTTCAAAGGGCCTTGAGGTGGCCCCTGACAATACGCTCTTAAATTTCAACATGTGGGAGGCCTTAAACGCGAAGGGTTTTATTAAGGATGATGAGGCAGATAAATATTACCTGAAGGCGCTACCACGCAATAATACAGGCGAGCCGTCTCTGTTTAAGGCGCGTGGCATGGAGTTGATGAGAGCCAAAAACTACGACAAGGCAGTCCAGTACCTATCAAAGGCGCTGCAAGCAGCGCCGAACGATGCCGAGCTTTATAATTACCTGGGCTTAACCCTCGGTGCGCAAAAAAAATATAAAGAAGCGCTTGAGGTTTTTGCAAACGGCCTGAAAGTAAATCCATCGTCGTGGGAACTCTATTTCCACAGAGGTTTAATACTCAAAGCAATGGGCAGAGAGGACGAGGCCGCGGAGAGTTTTCAAAACAGTCGGCACCTCAATCACGGCAACGGCCAGAGTCCTGAAGCCGCCAACGGGCGGCAGGTGGAAATTAAATAGATAAATCTTTTTATGTCTTCAGCACATCGTCTAAAATATAATAAAACGCCTTTACCGACGGCGCGTCTTGTGGGATTTCTACGACAGGCCTGCCATTTAAATCAGCTTCAAAAACCGTATCGTCATCCGGTATCACCCCGGCCACTCTGAGGCCAAGTCCTTCGGCGTAGTCTTTTAATTTAACCGCATCCGGCCCTTTGACCCTATTTATAATTACAAATCTCTGACCGGTTTGCAGTGAAAGCTCTCTAATAAGGTCATCAATTCTCTTTGCCGTCTTTATTCCCTTCACTGTCGGATCGCTGACAATAAACATGAGGTCAACGCCGCTGCTTGTTCGCCTGCTTAGATGCTCCATGCCGGCCTCGTTGTCAATTACGACAAACGAGTAGTCATCGGCCAGCTTGTCCGTGTATTTTCTGATAATATTGTTCGCGGCGCAGTAGCAGCCCTGGCCTTCGGGGCGTCCCATGACAAGCAGGTCAAAGCCCGATGCCTCGACGATGGTTTGCTTTATCTGATAGTCAAATATCTCCTCAGTGGTGAGGCCACCGGGGCGGCTTCCTGAGCGGATTGTCTCAAGGGCGGTCTCTCTGATGCCGCCGATAGTGGCGTGTACGTCAACGCCTACGGCGAGGTTGAGGCAGGAGTTGCTGTCGGCGTCAACGCCAAGGACGACCTTGCCAGTCTTCTCAATTAAATATCGAATAGTCAGCCCTGCTAGGGTGGTCTTGCCCGTTCCGCCTTTCCCTGAGAACGCTATGATATAGGCCATGTCAGTTTTTCTTTACCGCTTCAAGCATAACGACAGCGAATCTGCCGTGCTGAAATGGATGTATATCGGGATACTTCGAGTATAGCCAGCCTTTGAAGAGTTCCTTGCCCGCCTCTGAGATAATCACGTTGACCGCCGGATTGTTCAGCTCCGCGGAGATGGATGTTATCGTAAGTGAGTCCATCCTGAAATCGGGGAGGAATACGACAGGTTTCAAAGTCACCTCGGAGCCGGGAATTTTGTATTCGGAGCCGAGTTTGATAGTCACGTCCTGAGCCTTATTAGTATTTTTATCTAAAATGGAGAGTTTCACGGCTTCCCATTTACCCTTTACGTTGTCGGGAATGACGACCTCTATCTGGTGTTTTTCGCCGCTGCCCTGTTGTTGCCCACTGCTCTGTTGTGAGGCGTGGCTGTCGTCTTTCTTTTGTTTTGTGAGTGTATCGGGATTAATACTAACCTCAGGGGCAGGGTCGGGTTTGTTAGAACACGCAGACAGGCTAATAAGCACAGCAAACGTGGCTGACATCAATATGCTCAGGAAACCAGTTCTCATAGTAATATCCATCCTCCTTATCACGCGCCCTATTTTTGCATTATCGGCGAGGTATTGTCAACCGCATCATCTGGCACGGGAAAGCGTTATTGCAATAACTATTCGATGGGTGTATAATAGGGCTGTGTTAGTTACAGCGAAACTGAAAGAAGGGGTAAAAGCAAATAAGATTTAATAATAAATACCTCAGCCGTCTTGTCTGTCAATTCGCTGTCATCGTATGTGCGGTAGCCGTTGCGATTTCTCTGAGCGGGTGCCTTGTTGAATCTAAAAACGGGGTAGTCTCCGATGACAGGTCAAATATCGTAATCAACAAAAATCTCTACGGGCAGTGGATTAACGAGACCAATTTATATAATGTATTTTATAATCCAAATACCATGACCTCCTATTATTGGGTCATTGAGGAAGGTGACAAGACCGGGCGCACTGGCAAGGGGGATTTTGTGGAGTTTAATCTGGCCAGAATCGCCGGTTCCCTGTATGTTGATATGCTTTTTACTGAATATAAGGGCAAGAAGACTCACAATATCTTAAAGGTTGAGTTTGTTGACCCAAACACTATGTACGTATATGTCTTTAATCTGGAAAAGGACTACCTTATAAGGCATAGCGAGGAGATAGCCTTTGAAAACTCAAAAGGGGCTGCCGACTCTGAGGAGTTTTTAATTACATCTGACACTGTGCAGTTACAGCGGTTCATAAAAAATCACGAGCACTTGTTTGATGGCGAACCTCTGGTCTTTAGAAAAGTCAAAGACACGAATAATGATACCGTAAAGCGCCTCGTTAAGTCTTATATAGGCGACACGGCAAACACGAAATGAAGAGATATAAAATAAGGCTGAGGTATAGGTATGAGTAGTAAAGACATTGATATTAAAGATTTAAGAGCCGCGATAAGCGTGGAGTATACGGAGGTTGCCGCAAATCCACAGAAGGGTTTTCATTTCAATACAGGGCGTAAGTTAGCGGGCATACTTGGTTATACTGAAATGAAGCCGGAGGGTTTGATTGACGAGGTACCGGCCGGGGCGCTTGAGTCATTTGCCGGTACGGGGAATCCATTTTCTGTTGATAACATCAGGGTGGGGCAGCGGGTGGTAGACATCGGGGCAGGGGCGGGATTTGACAGTTTTATTGCCGCCAGACTGGTTGGTACTACCGGTAAGGTCATAGGGGTGGAGATGACAGAGGAGATGCTGAACAAGGCTCAGGGTCTTTCTAAAGAGGCCATGATGCCCCAGTTGGAATTTCTCCACGGTTATGCCGAATCCCTGCCTGTGGCGGATGAGTGGGCCGATGTGGTTATCTCAAACGGGGTAGTGAATCTCTGCCCTGACAAACTGGCCATATTTAAGGAGATGTTCAGGGTGTTGAGGCCGGGGGGCAGGATACAGATTGCTGATATAGCCGTTTCTAAGCCGGTTTCTGACGATTCAAAGCGTGATATTGCCTTATGGACGGGGTGAATTGCCGGCGCTCTGTTGGAGACAGAGCTTGAGGCCGTGGTTATTGATGCAGGTTTTATTGATTTTAAGATAACGTGGCGCAAAGATGTATTTATCGGTGCCCCTCAACACTGTAAGGCTGCGGAGTATGGGACGCTGGGTATTAATTATTATGCCTATAAGCAAAGCCGTAAGGAACACTGGGAAACCGTCTACAAAACCAGACAGCCTGATAAAGTGGGCTGGTATGAGGAGTTTCCCGCGGTATCGTTTAACATGATTAAATCCACAGGTGCAGGGGTTAACGCTAGTATCATAGACGTTGGGGGCGGCTTGTCGAACCTCGTAGATAACCTGATATTGTCTGGATACAAAAGGATAACCGTCCTTGACATCGCATCCCCGGCGATAGAGAAGGCAAAGGAGAGGCTCGGCGATAGGGCAGGCGCTGTCAGGTGGATTGAGGCCGACATTACAGAGGCCATGCTGCCGGAGGATTATGACGTCTGGCATGACAGGGCGGTCTTTCATTTTCTTACCGATGTTGGCCACAGAAAGAAATATATAAACGCCGCAAAACAATCACTGAGGGTAGGAGGCCACCTTATCATTGCGACATTTTCATTAGACGGCCCGCCGACATGCAGCGGTTTAGAAGTGGTAAGATACAGCCCGGAGACACTGGCTGATGAGTTTGGAGTTGATTTTGACCTGATATTGTCTTACACTGTTGACCACATTACGCCGTCAAAGGTGCCGCAGAAGTTTATATTTTGCCGCTTTAAGAGGGTGAGGTAAAAAAGTTATCTTGTCCCCCTTTATTATATAACGGGCTTTATATTATAATGCGTGTATTATATATCTCGTTAGATAGTGCAATAATCCAGTCTATATTTTGAAGGAGGTACGGTTATGAAGTTCGGCGATATAACGCGTTTTCTCACTGGAGTGGCAATTCCGGTGTTTTCGATAAGGACAGATGAGGGCTGTGGCATAGGTGAATTCCTTGATTTGATAAAGATGGGGTCGTGGTGCAAGAAGGCGGGTCTGGACGTCATTCAGATATTACCGGTTAATGATACGGGGACAGACTCCTCACCCTATAACGCCATCAGCGCCTTTGCGCTCCATCCGGTATATGTACGCCTTGGGGAACTTGCGTATTCTGTTAAGATTTTTAAAGAGGAACATAAAGAGGAGATAAAGGCTGCCGCCTCGCGCCTGAATGCCCTTGAGCTTGTTGATTATCCCGCTGTGAGGCAATTTAAAGAGACAATGCTCAAAAAGATATACGATGATAATCTTGATTCTATTAAAAAAGATAAGACACTTGGGACGTGGATAGATTTCAACCCGTGGGTAAGGTACTACGCTGTATATCGCTGCCTGAAGGACATTCACAAGCAAGACTGGTGGAAGGGGTGGCTCACGATGCAAGACCCAGGGGCGGGGGAAATCAACAGCTACTGGACTAAGAATCAGGACGATGTCTTGTTTTACGCATGGGTGCAGTTCGAGCTTGAGAAGCAGTTGAAAAAGGCCGCCAACGCACTTGAGTATATGGGGCTACGATTAAAGGGTGATATTCCGATTATGATAAACGAAGACAGCGCCGATGTCTGGGCCGAAAGGAAATACTTCAATTTGGGCATGAGGGCAGGGGCACCACCGGACATGTTTTCGGAAAGCGGCCAGAACTGGGGATTTCCTTGCTATAACTGGGACGTGCTGGAAAAAGAGGACTACTCATGGTGGCGCCAAAGGCTAAAACAGGCATCGAAATTCTATCACGCCTATCGCATAGACCATGTACTGGGGTTTTTCCGCATATGGGGGGTTTCTGAGAAAGAGCAGACCGGCATACTTGGGTATTTCAGTCCGGCTGTGGCAATAAAGAAGGCAGATTTGATAAAATCCGGATTTAACGAGGACACGATAAAATCCTTTGTCCAGCCGATGTTTACGCGGTCATATGTGACGAGCCTCTTTGGCAACGCCTCAGATGGCGTGATAAGAAGGTATTTTGAGATGACAGAATCTGGCCATCTGGCCTTTGTGGGCGCGATAGAGGGCGAAAGGGCAATCGCCGCCCTGCCCGAGGAGCAGTCTGTCAGGGACAAGCTCATAGGACTTTACCACAACAGAATCCTGCTTGACACTGGCAAGGGCTATCTGCCGGCATGGTATTACTACAGGACAATGACGTTTAACAATATGACAGAAGATGAGCGCGGGCGTCTGCGGGAACTGGTCGAGGCAAACAACGCCGCGCAGGACGATTTATGGCGCAGTAACGGCAACAAACTCCTGGCTATGATGTGCGAAACTACGGACATGCTGGTCTGTGCCGAGGACCTTGGAGCGGTACCCCCGTGTGTTGGCGAGGTGCTGGAAGGGATGAAGACGCTGGGCCTGAAAGTAGAGCGCTGGGTAAGGGAGTACAACAAACAGGACTCACCATACATAGACACGTATTACTATCCACGGCTTTCCGTATGCTGCCCTTCGGTTCATGACACCTCCACGCTGCGCGGCTGGTGGGAAGAGGCCAACTGGGACAGAACCCAGTATTATAATACCATTGGGATGACGGGCGAGTGCCCCAGGTACCTGACCACTGAATTAGCCGAAAAGATAATAAGACGCAACTTAAACGCCAACTCAACAATAACTATCTTCCCCTTTCAGGACCTCCTGTCGCTCCACTACAATCTGCGCACCAAAGACCCTGAGCAAGAGAGGATAAATATCCCCGGCACTGTTGGTACAAAGAACTGGGCATACAGGATGAGAGACAACATAGAGGGTATAATAAACTATGACGAGTTCAACAACTATCTCAACGGCCTTATTGATGAGCGCCGCCGCCGCTCTTTTTAAAACTATGAAAAGGGATGGAAATACCGCAAATGAATGAGCTAAGAAGAGGCAGCTTACTGTCAAAAATAGGTAATATAGAGATCTACAGGGGCACTCCGGCCTACTTTGGTGCGACATTAGTGCGCGACGGCGTGAACTTCGCGGTGTTTTCCAAACACGCCGAATATGTAACCCTTGTGATTTTCAAAACAGGGGAGCGTGACCCCGAGGTGGAGATAATCCTCAACCCGGCTTACAACAAAACAGGCGATGTATGGCACACGTTTCTGCGCGGTATTAACACCTCGTCACGTTATTGCTACCGGATGGGAAGGAAATCGAAGGAGGACGCGGAGTATCACAGATTTGACGACGAAGTGCTTCTGTTAGACCCATATGCGAGGGCCACTTCAGGCGCTTCTCAGTGGGGAACAGTCTATCTGCGGCGCGGCGACGAAAATCGAAATGTCAACATTAACATCCGCCGTTCTATAATCGTTGATAATGATTTCGACTGGGGTTACGACCAGCCGCTGAATATTCCCTTAAAGGATTCAATAATATACGAGCTTCATGTGCGCGGCTTTACGCAGCATCCCTCGTCCAGGGTGACAAAGCCTGGCACGTATGCCGGTATTGTCGAGAAGATTCCATACCTGAAGGAATTGGGGGTAACGGCCGTTGAGCTACTGCCTGTTTCGGAGTTTGAGGAGATGGACTCTGACCGGATGAATCCCCTAAACGGACGGCGTCTCCTGAATTTCTGGGGTTACCAGCCTATATCTTTCTTTGCGCCCAAGGCGTCATACGCCTATGAAGGCACAAACGGCGGGCAGGTAGCTGAATTTAAGGCGATGGTGAAGAGTTTCCATGAGGCCGGAATTGAGGTCATTCTCGACGTCGTGTTCAATCACACGGCAGAGGGTAATGAGCGAGGCCCGACATTCTCATTCAGAGGAATAGACAACTCAATTTATTATATCATTGACTCCGTGATGGGCGATTACCACAATTACTCCGGCTGCGGCAACACAGTAAATTGCAACCACCCCGTGGTGCGCAATATGATAGTGGATTGCCTCAGGTACTGGGTGATGGAGATGCACATTGACGGTTTCAGATTCGACCTGGCCTCTATACTAGGCAGGGGGCGTGACGGATCGGTGCTGGCAAATCCACCCGTTTTAGAGAGGATTGCGGCAGACCCTATACTTGCCAATACAAAACTGATAGCGGAGGCATGGGATGCCGCTGGCCTTTATCAGGTTGGCTCATTCCCTAACTGGGGCAGATGGGCAGAGTGGAACGGTAGTTTTCGCGACGACGTAAGGCGCTTTGTCAGAGGGGAAGACGGCCTCGTACCGTCTTTAATACAAAGACTTACCGGCTCTCCAGATTTATATGAACAGGGCGGACGCGAACCGTACCACAGCATAAATTTTATAACAAGCCACGACGGGTTTACCTTAAAAGACCTTGTCTCATATAACAGAAAGCATAACAGGGTCAACGGCGAAGACAGCAAAGACGGTTCCAATGACAACGAGAGCTGGAACTGCGGCTGGGAAGGGCAGACCGATTCGTGGGAGATAAATAATTTGCGAATGAGACAGGTGAAGAACTTTGCGGCTATCCTGCTTTTCTCTCACGGTGTGCCGATGATACTTGGCGGCGATGAGATGGGGCACACCCAGCAGGGCAACAACAACGCCTATTGTCAGGACAACGAAATCAGTTGGGTTGATTGGGATTTGACTAAGAAAAATGCCGGCCTTGTCAGGTTTTTCAGGTTATTTATAAAATTCAGAAAGAGATTGCCCTTATTAAGTCCCGGGTCGTTCAAGGGAGATGGGACAAACTCTATTACATGGCATGGCGTTGAAATTGGCAAACCAGACCTTGAGTTTCATTCAAGAACACTGGCCATGCTACAGTCAGGCGGCCCCCGTGGCCATGACGTTTACTTTATTATGAACTCCTATCACGAAATATTGCGGTTTGAGCTGCCCCCGCTTCCCCACTACAAAAAGTGGTACAGGGTTGTGGATACCAATCTTGAACCACCCCACGACATAGAAGACACGGGTGGAGAGGTAGTGCTGAATGAGCAGAGGTTTTACGATGTGTTCGCGCGCTCGGTACTGGTTCTGATAAGCAAGTGAGATAAGCTAGTGCCAAAGGCAAGATTGACATAATGTTGTACTGTAGAGTATTATACGTGTTGAGATGGTTTTGTGTTGAACCGTTAACCGATAACTGACATAGAGATGACGAGGAGGCAATGAATGAACATTAACGAGCAGATAGACATGATAGTACAGTCGGTTCACTCTGATCCATTTGCTGTATTAGGGGCACATCCCACGAAGTCCAACAATAATGACGCCATAGTGATAAGGGCGTTTCTTCCGGGAGTGAAGGAGTTGTTTGTCGTAAGGACTGATAATGTAAAGAAGGTGTATGCCGCTACAAAAATTCGGCAGGAAGGTTTCTTTGAGGCCATCGCCGAGTCAGTAACCGAGATATTTCCCTATAAATTAAGGGCCACATACGAAGACGACAGAAAGCGTGAGTTCATTGACCCCTATGTATTCCTGCCGGTGTTGACCGATTTTGACCTTCACTTGATGGACGAGGGCACACATTATAAGAAGTACGAGAAGCTGGGCGCGCATGTCGTGACGATAGACGGTATTGAAGGCGTGTTTTTTGCCGTATGGGCACCAAATGCCATAAGGGCCAGCGTGGTAGGGGATTTCAACAACTGGGATGGAAGGGCAAATCCCATGCGCATAAGAGGTATGCACGGGATATGGGAATTGTTTATCCCTGAGATGGGAGAGGGCGATGTCTATAAGTTTGAGGTAAAGGGCAGATATAATGACTATATTGGAACTAAGTCTGACCCATACGGGTTTTATGCCGAGGTCAGGCCAAAAAGCGCCTCTATTGTTTATAACATAGAAAAATATAAGTGGAATGACGGTGAATGGATTGCTAAAAGGCGGGAGACCAATTGGCTTGAGTCGCCTATAAGCACATACGAAGTGCACCTCAGCTCATGGATGAGGGTGCCGGAGGCTGAAAACCGCTGGCTGACATATCGTGAATTGACAGAGAAGTTAATCCCCTACGTCAGAGACAACAATTTTACGCATATTCAGCTTCTCCCCTTGACAGAACACCCCCTTGACGCGTCGTGGGGATATCAGCCTGTGGGTTATTTCGCCCCAACGAGCCGCTATGGAACCCCTGACGATTTCATGTATTTTGTTGACAAGTGCCACGAAAATGGAATCGGAGTCATAATGGACTGGGTACCGGCGCATTTCCCACGGGACTCTCACGGCCTGTCCTACTTTGACGGTACCGCCCTGTATGAACACGCCGACCCGCGCAAGGGTGAGCACAGAGACTGGGGAACCCTGATTTTCAATTATGGCAGAAACGAAGTCCAGAACTTCCTGCTAGCCAACGCCTTGTTCTGGGTTGACAAGTATCACCTTGATGGACTCAGGGTTGACGCGGTTGCCTCTATGCTCTACCTGGATTATTCAAGGAAACCGGGCGACTGGATTCCAAACCAGTACGGTGGAAACGAAAACCTTGAGGCGGTTGCCTTCTTAAAACGTTTCAATGAGGTTGTACACGGCTACCACCCGGGTGTGATGACAATAGCCGAGGAATCCACCGCGTGGCCTATGGTCTCGCGCCCCACATACATTGGCGGACTTGGATTCAGCCTGAAATGGAACATGGGATGGATGCACGACATACTGCTCTATTTCCAGAAAGACCCCGTGCACAGGAGATTCCATCACAATAACCTGACCTTTGCCCTTCTGTACGCCTTTACAGAGAATTTCGTGAATGTCTTTTCCCACGACGAGGTCGTGTACTTAAAGCGTTCAATGCTGGATAAAATGCCCGGTGATCTGTGGCAAAAATTTTCAAACCTGAGGCTGCTCTTCGCCTACATGTACGCGCAGCCTGGTAAAAAACTGATGTTTATGGGAAGCGAGTTTGGCCAGTGGAAGGAGTGGAACTTCGACACGAGCCTCGATTGGCATCTGCTTGATTACGAGCCACATCAGAAACTCCTTAGGTTTGTGAGGGATTTAAATGCCCTCTATAAGAACGAAAAGCCGTTGTATGAGGTTGATTTTAGCCATCATGGGTTTGAGTGGATAGATTTCTCAGACTACCAGAACAGCCTCATATCGTTCATAAGGAAGGGGAAAGACCCCGATGACATCATGGTCTGTGCGTTTAACTTTACGCCGGTACCAAGGTTGAACTATCGGATAGGCGTCCCGGTAGGGGGTTATTATAAAGAGATGTTAAACAGCGACGCCGACATCTACTGGGGCGGCAATGTGGGAAACTGGGGCGGATTTTACGCTGACAACGTGTGGTGGCAAGGTCGGCCACATTCGCTGTCGCTGCAACTGCCACCTCTGGGCGCTGTGTTTCTAAAGCCAATAAAACAATAGTGCGGCATTGAAGCCGTGTGCGGTGGTACAAGCTGACAGCGTGTTTGTGCCGCCCATGCAGGGATAATTTCACAGGGGGTCTGCCCACAGGGGTCTGTCCACAGGGGGGGCTGCCCGCAAAAAAATCTGCCCGCAAACGGCCTGTCTTTGTTGTCCGTTGCTGTGTTTAACTTTGTGGGTTCGTTGCCGAAGAAATGATTGACCCAACAAGATTTATCAATAAAGTTAAAAAAAATATTGATTTTCTCATTACAATTATGCCATCATTCACAGTCGTGTAATGTCGCGGGATTTAAATGGTGGCGTGTGTGCAGGCTGCCAATTCGGGGGTAGGGTGACCATAAGAGGATATAAGTTGGGCAAGGTGGGTGTTGTTAAGGCCGGTGTTGTACTGAAATCATTGCTGTGCGCGGCAGCCTTTGTGGGATTGATATTAATAATTCCCGCAGTGTCGTCGGCCATAATGCTTGACCAAATCGTGGCCATGGTAGATAAGGAAGTCATAACATGGAGCGAATTGTACAAGGCGATGGAGTTTGACCTCAAAGACAAAGTCAGAGGCATGTCAAATAAAGAACGTCTCGAATTTTTGAAAAAATACGAAAAAGAATTCCTCGAAAGATTGATAGAGGTGAAGCTGCAGCTGATGTACGCCGAGACCGCCCATATAACCATAGCCGATAAGGAAGTTGAGGCGGCAATTGAAGATATGATGGGTAAGTACTCGTTAACAAAGGAACAATTTAAGGACGCGCTCAAAAAAGAAGGCTTTACGTTTGATGAATACCGAAAGAGGCTGAGCGATCAAATCCTTCTGCAAAAGGTTGGAAACGTGATTATGTCAGAAAAGGTCATGGTGACTGACAACGAGGTAGCCCGGCATAGCAAGTCATCAAAGCTGGAAAAGGGACCGATGAAGTATAGGTTGAGGTTGATATTAATCTCAAAAAAGGATGACAAGGAAGAGAATCTGCTGGCAAAGAAAAAGGCTGAGGACGTGTATGGCCACCTGATGAAGGGGGTTGATTTCAGGACGATGGCCTCTCAGTTTTCAGACGACCCAACCGCCGGGTCAGGCGGAGACCTCGGCTATGTGAGCGCGGATGATATGTCTAAGGAGCTGCTCCCCATAGTGGAAGGGATGAAAGAAGGCGACATTAGCATGATTTTCCTCACGCCAAGGGGATTTAACATAGTCCAACTGCTTGATAAAAGGGCAATAGACACAGATGAAAAGCTATATTCCGAGGTGAAGTCTGAGTTGCTTGAGCAGAAGGCTAAACGGGTATATAAGGATTGGATAAAATCCCTTAAAGAAAAGCACTTTATTAAAATAATTCTATAAAATACTTTAAATAATTCTTGACATTGAATATATGATTTGTTACAATACCAACGGTGGCAGAATCAGGCAAATAACAGACAGGATAAGACATAACACAACATGACAAAAGCAGGTGTGATAACATGACAAAAGCAGGTGTGATAACATGACAAAAGCAGATATAATAAACTCGCTGTTTGAGAATGTCGGCCTTCCGAAAAAGGAATCCGAGGAGATCATAGAGACAATCCTTGACGCCATGAAAAAGACGTTTGCAGACGGCGAATCAATAAAGATCTCCGGGTTTGGGACTTTTAACATAAGAAAGAAGCGTTCGCGCAGGGGGCGCAATCCCAAGACGGGCGAGGACATTGAGATTACACCCAGAACAGTGGTGACCTTCAGGCCTAGTAACCAATTAAAGGCAGTAGTGGAGTAAAGTTCAATGATCAAGCCGCAAGCCGCAGAATCAGGCAAAAAAGCCAAAAAAGATGATACCCCGCATAAGCTCTTTTACAAGATAGGGGAGGTCAGCCGCCTGACCAGTCTTGAGCCGTATGTGCTGAGGTATTGGGAGACAGAGTTTGGTTTTCTGAAACCCCGTAAAGGCAAGTCCAGGCAGCGGATGTATCAGAAGAAAGACATAGAGATACTGATAGAGATAAAGAGGCTGCTGTATGACGAGCGCTTTACGATAGAAGGGGTGAGGAAGAGACTGTCGGGCAAGTTTGAAGGCGATGTTGACGTTGAGGTAGCCGCTGACGTAGTTGACACAAAAGAGCCGGAGGCCGCTGGTGGGACAACGGCGAGGCAGCGAATAGAAAAGATAAAGTTACACCTGAGAGAACTCCAGTTAATACTAAGAAAATAAAGAGAAATATCGGGGCGTAGCGCAGCCTGGATAGCGCACTCGCTTGGGGTGCGAGTGGTCGCCCGTTCAAATCGGGTCGCCCCGATTTTAAAAAAATGATATTGCTGGCACTGTTAAGGTTGTTATAAAATATGAAGGCTATGGTTGACTGGTCAGATTGGTGTTCTTTATAAAAGTGCGCTGCCGGATTTAGCATGAACACGCTATCTATGGCATATGTGCAGGAGTTCATCTCCTCGCACACGGGGTTGAGCGTTGGCGATAAGGACTTAAAGTCTACCGTTATGTCGAGGATGAAGGACTTCGGGTTTGGCCATGTTGACGAATATTGCAGGTTCCTTCAGACCGATTCCCCTGAAAGCAAAGACGAGTGGAAGCAGTTGTGCCAGATTATCACTACCGGCGAGAGCTTTTTTTTCCGCGATAAGGGGCAGTTTCAGCTTATAAGAAACACCATACTTAAGGAGCTTATTGAGGCCAACAGAGACCGCAGGACACTTCGCATCTGGAGCGCAGGCTGCTCAACCGGCGAGGAACCGTACTCAATTGCCATCACCATCTTAGAGCTGCTGCCCGATGTAAACCTCTGGGACATCACTATTATTGGCACGGACATCAACGAAGACGCCATCGAAAGGGCACGCAGGGGCCGCTTCGGCGACTGGTCTTTCAGGATGGTTGCCCCAGACATTATTGACACGTACTTTAAACGCCGCAAGGGCATGTATGAACTGCAGGAGCATGTGCGCCGCATGGTCGTATTCAGGCAGGGAAATCTCATAAGGGATTCCTACCCTGACGCCGCCGCCGGTATTTGCGACATAGATTTTATCATATGCAGAAATGTGTTTATATATTTTCAGCCCGAAAACATCGCCTTAGCCTTGGGAAAACTCTCCCAGACGCTCAACAAGGGCGGGTATCTCATCACCGGGCACGCCGAACTTCAGTCCATCAAACTAAGCGGCCTTGTCCCTGTTAACTACCCTCAGAGTATCATCTACAGACGCCTGGCTGACACTACGGACGAGCCTCACCAACAGCAGATGAATTTTAAGCCGGTCAAACAAATATCAATCATAAATGTTCAGAGAAATGTTAAAATCAACAGGCCACTAAGCGCGCAGCAAAAAACTACTGTGGACGCAAAAATGGCCACCGCCGCCGCTGCTAAGGATAAGCCCAAAGATGTAAGGGCGTTATCAGTGGGCGAAGGTTTATATTCAGAGGCGCAGGCCTTGTACAAGGAGGGCAAATATCCCCTGGCGATAGAAAAGGCAACTAAGTTTCTAATGGACAACCCAGGACATTGCGACGCCCATGTCCTGCTTTCGCGGGCATACGCCAACACTGGCGACTTAAAGCGCGCCTCCGATGCCTGTACCAGCGCGATGGAGATTGATTCGCTGAGGCCGGAGCCGTACTATATGCTGGCACATATAGCCGAGGAACAGGGTAAGACAGAACAAGCCATGGAGATGTTCAAACGGGTCATTTATCTGGATGCCCGGTGCGTCCCGGCCTATGTTGAACTCAGCGCCATCTATGAGCACAAGGGCGACCCCAAAAGAGGGGTAAAACTGGTAGAGGCGGCCATTAAAATCCTTGAGGGCCTGTCCGCGGACAGCCCTGTTGAATTTTACGACGGTGTGACGGCGGGGGAATTGTTGGCACACTTAAGAAAATCCAGTAAAATAAAGTAATAATTGAGGTTATAACGTTGGAAGGGCAGTCATCAATATCATATTTGGTGTTTCGTGTCGGCAGGTTTGTATATGCGGTACCGACGATTGATGTTCGGGAGATAATCCATTTGCCCGAGTTCAGGCAAGTTGACGAGGCACCGGACTATATAGCCGGGCTTGTCAGCATTCGCGGGACGGTCGTCCCCCTGATTGACCTTGGTATGCGTTTTGGACGCACCTCAAGCGCGCACCACCACCAGTACATGACGACTGACAAGGTCATCATTTTTAACTGTGACGGCAGCCCCACGGGGATTATCGTAAATGAGATCGTTGATATATATGAAATCCCCGCTGATTCGATTGTGCCCGCCCCGGCATATGGCCGTGATGCCGTGTCGGCAAGTGTTTTTATCGAAACGGTGGCAAAAATAGACGAAGACATTATTATGATCCTCAATCAAAAGAAATTATTCGACCCCGTTTATAAGCCGACTGAGGATTCGTTAACCGGCAGCGATGCCGGCCAGTCTTTCTGCCAGATTGCGGATGTTGATAAATCAATCTTTCACAAGCGTGCCTTAGAGCTGGCAAGTTCTGCCTCAAGGGAGGGACAGGAGGACGACCTGATGCCGCTTGCCATCGTAGAGGCGGGCGGGGAGCTGTTTGGAATTGAGCTTGATGTGATACGAGAATTTATTAATATCAACGAATACCGGCAGGTGCCGTGCTGTCCTGCCCACATCGTTGGCAATATCAACCTCAGGGGCGAGATATTGACGCTTATTGACATTACAGGCGTGTTGTCGCTGGCCAGAGGGAATATTAAATCAGCCGTCGTGGTGGCGATAGATAATTTTACCGTCGGCATCTGTATTGACAATCTAAGCGACATCCTGTATCTGCCAGTGTCGGGGTTTAAAGAACTGCCAGCGGCCTTAGGTCAGGCCAGCGAGGATTTCTTTGAATTTACGGCGCTTTACGATGGGCGGGCGGTGGTCGTCATAAACCTGCAGAGTATCCTGTATAAGGGGAATTTGATAGTAAATGAAGTGTTATAATATAAAAATTGCAGCATCAAGGGAGGAAGACCAATGGACTTAAAGGTGTCGTTGACATTAAAGCAGAAACTATTTGTTTTATTTGTATTAATAGGGTTAGTGCCGTTTCTTGCCATTGGCGCGTATTCTTATATAACGGCGAGGAATGCCTTAATTGATGCGGCTTTCAGACACCGTGGTTCAACGAAGGATTTAAAGAAGGCCAACATTGAGCAGTATTTCAGGCAAATAAGATACCGCTCGGTAACGTTTGCAGAGGATATAATGGTTGTGGATGCGATGAAGGAATTTACGGCAGCCTTTTTTGCCGTAGAAAAGGAATCCGGCGCTAAGTATGACGCTAACGCGAAATACAACGAAGACCTGCTCATGGCAAGGTATCAGGAACAGAAAGAAAAGACCCCTGATGTCCCCGACAATATAATTGCCACATGGTGGCCTAAGAAAAAAGCGGTTAAAATACTTCAGCATCAGTACATATCGGCAAATCCTTTTAGGGTTGGGGCCAAGCAAAATCTGGATTTTGCCGCCGCCGATAACTCGTACAGTTCCGTTCATAAAAAATACCAGCGTATATTTCGGCAATATGTGGAGAAATTTGGTTACTATGATATGTTTTTGATAGAGCCGGATACCGGCTACATAGTCTATACCACTATGAAAGAGCTTGATTTCGGGACAAGCCTGATGAGCGGCCCATATAGCGACACGAATCTGGCCAGGGCCTTTGACGCCGTCCTGAAATCAAAAGACAGAGACGTCGTAAAAATCGAGGATTATGAATCATATGCCCCGTCAAACGGCGCTTCGGCCGGCTTCATAGCCTCGGCTATTTACGACGGAGACAAGAAAATCGGAGTTCTGGTCTTCCAGTTGCCTATTGACAAGATAAATAATATAACGACCCGCAACAAGCAATGGAGTCAAGCCCAGGGGGTCTCCGGCAAGACTGACGAGACTTACATCGTTGGTGCTAACGACATGAAAATGAATACTGATTCGAGATATCTGTTACAATTGCCCGATATTTTTTACAATGCCATCCAAAAAACCTCTCAGGATAAAAAGGCTATTGAAAGGATAAAAAAATACAATACCACTATCAACCTTCTCACGATAACCGATAAACATATAAAAGAAGCGGCGGCCAACAAATCTGCTATAAGTACTTATTCTACGAATTATCTGAATATGCCAGTCCTGATGACCGCCTCCCCGCTTGACATTGAAGGTCTTAACTGGATGATAGTGGCAGAGGTTGCAAAGGACGAGGCCCTCTCTACCTCAACTCATTTATTTTATGCCATGTTGATCATGGGGCTGATTACCGCGATTTGCGTCGTTGCCATCGGCTGGAGGTTCAGCCGCTCAATAAGCATGCCGTTAAGCAGGAGTATCAACAACATATCAACGTCAACAACTGAGATATCCGCTACCGTGGAGCAGCACGAGAGAACCGCCTCACAGCAGTCAACGGCCGTCAACGAGACCACAACGACGATGGACGAGCTGTCGGCCTCGTTTAAGCAGTCTGCAGAGCAGGCCAAAAACGCCGCCGAAGGGGCAGACCACGTCATGCTTATGGCAAACGAGGGTGCGGCCAACTTAAATGAGATGCTTGCCGGTATGGCCTCATTAAAGGAACGGGTTGAGGCTACTGCCTCCATGATATTGCAGCTCAGTGAGAAGACTACACGCATAGAGAATATCGCCAACGTGGTGTCGGACTTCGCCGGTGAGACCAAGATGCTTGCCATGAACGCCGCGGTTGAGGCCGTAAGGGCCGGGGAGCACGGCAAAGGGTTTTCGGTTGTGGCCATGGAGATACGTAAACTGGCCGAGCAGAGCAAAAAATCCGCCGAGGAGATTAACTCCGTCGTAACGGAGATACAAAAGGCCACAAACACTACCGTCATGGTAACCGAGGAAAGCACAAAGACAGTAGATAAGGAAATGGAACTGGCCGACGTGGCCGCAGAGACCTTCGGTAAACTCTCCAGCGTGATAAGAAGCTCCGCGGAGAACATTCAGCAGATATTCTTAAATATCCAGCAGCAGTCAGCCGCGATTGCCCAGGTCGTAGAGGCCATGAACTCCATCAACAGGAGCGTTAAGGAGACCTCATCCGGCATAACTCAGACAAAACAGGGCATACAGAAACTCGACGAAGTGGCCAGAGACCTGAAACAAATGGTGTAATGATATGATGATAGAAGACAAGGAACTCAGAGAGATATTTAACGCCGAGACGCAGGAGCACATTCAGAATATCGAAGAGGGGCTTCTGCGGTTAGAGAAGGGTCCTGAGGACATGAAAGGGCTTATGGAAGGGCTGTTTCGTGAGGCCCACAGCCTCAAGGGTTCGGCGCGCCAGCTTGGCGTCAATAAGATGGAACTCCTCGGCCACACATTAGAAGACATGTTAAACGCGGCAAAGCGAGGTGTGAGGTCCCTGACCCCTGACATGATAAACGGCATATACAGGTGTCTCGACGCGATAAAGGAACTCCTGCAAGAGGCGACCACAGGGAAGGCGTCCTCTGTTAATGTCTCCCTTATAATTGCTGAGCTAAAGGCCAGCAAGGGCGACAAGGCCACAGAGCCATGCCCCGTTATACAGCAGGCCGCCCAAGTGGAAGGCCCGCCAAAGTGCCAGCTTCCACCGCCAACGCGTGATGATGAAATTGCTGCCGCGCCGCCGACTCCCGCCCCGATTGAGGAGATTTCCCCCGCCACGGTTCAGAAGGCGAAGGAGGCTGATAAGCCGGACGATAACCCGCAGGAGGCCGAAAGGGCGGCTCCACAGGAGCAGGAGTATCCGGCTATGATGCAGGAGGGTAAAAAATTCACCATTGATACAATACGCGTGGAGGCCTATAGACTTGATGCCCTTATGCTGCACATAGGTGAGCTGCTGGTTATGAAAAACCGTATAAACCAGCGCCTTAACGATATTGAAGAGACCGTGCATGTGTGGAATACGAAGTTATCAAAAGAACTAAGCGCCAAGGTCGGCATGGATACACATGAAGGCCATGAACTGGATAAACATGTTGGGATGTTCACCGGCAATCTGAATAATCTTAAGGGTGCCCTTTACGAAGACGACGCGAGGCTTACATTCATATCCAAGGAGATAGAGGAGAGGGCGCGCTCCCTGATGCTCCTGCCCCTGTCCAATGTCTTTAACCCGTTTAAGCGTATGGTAAGGGATTTGGCCAATCAAAAATCTAAAGAGATAGATTTCGTAATAGACGGCGGTGAGACAAAGGCGGAAAAGCGAATCCTTGAGGAGATGAAAGACCCTCTGATGCACATAATAAGAAACTCCATAGACCACGGTATAGAAACCCCTGATGAGCGCTTAATCAGGGGAAAAAGCAGGACTGGCACAATCACCGTGAAGGCCTATAAGAAGGCCTCAAACATACTAATAGAAATAATAGACGACGGGCGGGGATTAAATATAGAAAAAATAAAAGAGACGGCCATAAAGAACAAGCTGGCCTCTGTGGAGACACTGAGCGTCATGCCGCTTACGGAGCTGTATAATTTTATCTTCATGCCGGGCTTTACCACAAGCCCGATTATTACTGACATCTCCGGCAGGGGGGTGGGGATGGATGTCGTAAAAACCGCCCTTGCGCGTCTGAAGGGCACAATTGCGGTAGATTCCCTTCCTACTCAGGGATGTAAGATAACCATAAACCTGCCTGTGACGATTTCCACGACACGTGTGTTTATCGTAAAGGCCGCGGGGAGGACATACGCCCTGCCGATTGATTTTGTAAAGACCACGTTTATGGCCCCACTTGCGGACATATATAATGTGGATGGCCAGAAGACCATGACTTATGATAACACGCCGATGTCAGTCGTCTATGTGGCAGACATCCTTGAACTCAAAGGAGGCAACGGCAATAATAAAGCTGATAAGAAGTCTCTGGCCGAAAAGCTCCCGTGCATAGTCTTTACGCTGGATGGCGATAATTTTGGGGTCATGGTAGATACCCTTGTTGATGAGCAGGAAATCGTGGTGAAATCCTACGGCGGGATACTTAAAAGCGTGCGTAATGTCATTGGCTCGACCATATTGGGGACGGGCGAGGTGTGTATGGTGCTAAACCCCCAGGATATTTTAAAGACGATAAAGACCAAGGGGTTCACATCGGCGTCGCTTCAGAAGGTTGAGGCCCAGGAAAGGCCATACGCGGTTCTAGTGGCAGAGGACTCCATCACGACGAGGACACAGATGAAACGCATCCTTGAAGGGGCAGGCTATGAGGTGACAGTTAGTGTGGATGGCATGGACGCCTTGAGAAAGCTGGAGCTGGCCCAATTTGACGCGGTAGTATCGGATGTCCAAATGCCCAATATGGATGGCCTCACACTGACGGAGACCATAAGAAAGAATAAAAAATACAAAGAGCTGCCAGTGATTCTTGTGACCACATTGTCCTCTGAGGAGGATATGAAAAGGGGCGCTGAGGTGGGGGCAAATGCCTACATGAGCAAGCCCGCGTTTGACAGGCAGGTGTTTCTGGATACGCTGAAAAGGTTGATATGATGAAAGCTGGCAAACGCATAAAAGTGCTGCTTGTGGATGACTCTCCGGTGGCGGTGGAGGTTATGAAAAGGATACTGGCGACCTCAGACGAGATAGAGGTAGTTGGTACGGCAAGGCACGGCAAAGAGGCCCTTGAGATGATACCCCGTCTGAGGCCAAACGTGATTTGTACGGATTTGCATATGCCGCTGATGAACGGCCTTGAGTTTGTCAAAGAGGTCATGGCCAGACACCCGCTCCCTATACTTGTGATAAGCGTGTCGGTTTATGAAGACAACAAGGAAAACATATTTCAACTCCTTGAGGCGGGGGCGATAGACGTGTTTCCCAAGCCGCGCGGGGTGCAGCTTGGACAATCAATGAAGTTCTCATCCGAGCTGATTGCCAAGATAAAGATACTCTCAGGGGTTGTGCCATTTCGCAAACCAAAGAAACTGCTTATCCCCACGCCCACCCGCTATGTAGCAGCCCGCATCCCCAGGCCCTGTGCCGAAAGCGATGATGCGCTGCCATACATAGAGCCACTAAGCAGACCTCTGAAGATGATTGTAATTGGTGCGTCAACCGGCGGGCCTCAGGCCATTGAGGCCATTGTTAAAGCGCTGCCCGCGGATTTCTCAGTTCCCGTTGTCTGCGTACAGCACATAAGCGAGGGATTTATGGTAAGCCTTGTTGAATGGTTGAAGGGGCGCAGTAAGCTCAATGTCACTATCGTTTCGCATAACGAGCGGCCTGTCCCCGGCAATATATACTTTGCCCCCGATGACAAACATCTGAAAATAGACAAGTCAGGGGCCTTTGTCCTGAGCGACACACCTCCGGAGGGAGGGCATAAGCCGTCAATTACGTTGACAATGGTATCGTTTGTGGAGCATTATATGGGCGGGGTCTTAGGGGTACTGCTCACTGGGATGGGAAGAGACGGCGCAGATGGAATGCTCTCTATCGCCCAGGCCGGGGGCGTGACCATAGCTCAGGACGAAGACAGCAGTATCGTTTTTGGGATGCCAGAACAGGCAATCAAAATAGGTGCGGCCAAGTATATCCTTGATATAAACAAGATAGGAAAATTCTTAGTTAAAATTGAATGTATTGAAAAGAATCTGTGACTGTGAAGTATAAATGAAAATACTAATCGTAGAAGACAGCGCCATACAGAGGGAGTTGCTGAGGCGTGCGCTCACACAGGCGGGTTATGAGGTCATCCTCGCAAGGGACGGCATTGAGGGGCTGTCTTTGGCCCAAACGCAGATGCCAGCGTTGATTGTAAGCGATATAGCGATGCCGGGTATGGACGGGTTTGAGATGTCCTATAAGATAAAGACCCTTGAGTCAGTAAAGCATATTCCGGTGATTTTACTGACTGCCCTGTCAGACGCGAAGGAGATTATCAGGGGCCTTGAGGCAAAGGCCGATTTCTATATAACGAAGCCGTATAATGAGCATTATCTGCTGCTGAGTATAGAGTCTTTGCTGAAAGACGCCGCCTCCCCGTCAAAGGACTACGACCCGGAGGCCGGCCTTAAGATAACCTTCATGGGCGAGGAATATCAAATCAAATCCAATCCCAGACAGATATTGAATCTCCTGCTTTCGACATATGAAAACGCCGTCGGAAAAAACCAGGAATTAATTCAGACCCAATTCGAATTGAAAACCCTGAACGAGGAACTTGAAGATAAGGTCAGAGAACGCACCAGGGAACTCCAGGCGTCGGAGGAGAGTTATAAAATACTCTTTGAGAACATGTTCAGCGGGTTTTACAGGTTTACCCCCGATGGTAAGTTCCTGTCCGTGAATCCGGCGTTTAACAATATGCTTGGCTATTCAAGCAAGGAGGAGCTGCTTTCTTTTTGCGGCGAACTGCACTGCCTGTATTTCAGGCAAAAAGAGTATCAGAATTTTATGTCGGCCTTGAAAACCAAGCAATCAATAAAAGACTTTGTCAGTCATTTGAGGAAAAAAGACGGCAGTGAGCTGATAATAGAACAGAACATCCGGGTTGTGAAAGACGAGATGGGGCAGCCGCTCTATTTTGAGGGTTTTATTAACGACGTAACAGAGTGCAAACACGCCGAGGCGCAGTTGATAAAACTCTCAAGCGCCATAATACAAAGCCCTGTGGCCGTAACAATAACCGACCTTGATGGCAGGATAGAGTTCATTAACCCCAAGTTTGTAGAGGTAACGGGCTATAACCGTGAAGAGGCGATAGGCAAGACATCAAGTTTTCTGAAATCAGGAAAGACAGCCCCTGAGGTATATGCTGATTTATGGGGGACAATCAAAGCCGGAGAAGTTTGGCAGGGTGAGCTGCTGAACAAACGGAAGGACGGGGGATTGTACTGGAACAGCATAACGGTGTCGCCAATAAGGGACGCCGACGCCGTAATCACGCACTACCTGTCTGTCAACGAGGACATAACAAACCGCAAGGAAGTGGAAGAGGCCCTGAGGAAGGCAAAGGAGGCCTCAGAGGTGGCAAACGCCGCCAAGAGCGAGTTCCTTGCCAACATGAGCCACGAGATTCGCACCCCTATGAATGCCATTATAGGAATGACCGAGCTTGTCCTTGACACCGAGTTAAAAGTGCGTCAAAAGGAATACCTTGATACGGTGTTAAACTCCGCGAACTCGCTTTTGACCCTGCTCAACAGTATTCTGGACTTTTCAAAGATCGAGGCTGGCAGGCTGGAACTGGAAGAGGTAAACTTTGACCTTAGGGAAATGATAGACAATATCTGTGACCCGCTCTCAATCCAGGCTCACAAAAAGGGGCTTGAACTCTCAAGCCACATAAAGCCTGACGTGCCGTTAAAACTAATCGGAGACCCTGCGCGCCTCGGACAATTATTTATAAACATCATAGGCAACGCGCTGAAATTTACCGACATGGGCGAGATAGTGGTAACAGTGGCATCTGAACAGGTCCGTTGTGACGACAAGACCGCCATGCTGCTATTTTCTATTTCGGATACCGGCATAGGGATACCCGCCGAAAAGTTTGACAAGATATTCGAGCAATTTTCGCAGGCGGACGGCTCAATGACAAGAAAATACGGAGGAACAGGGCTGGGGCTGGCCATATCGAGGCAGCTCGTATCGCTGATGGGGGGCCATCTATGGCTTGAATCCGTAGAAGGGCAGGGCAGTACGTTTCATTTTACGGCCAGACTTACGTTGGGCCTGGAGCAGAAGTGCCAGTCTTCGTTTAATTTTAAAAACGCCAATATCCTTATCTCCTGTAATGTCCAATCATGCGGCACGATAATCAGGGATTTTCTGATTGGCTCAAATGCTGAGGTATCAGAGGCGGCCGGGGCCAAGGAGACCTATAATAAACTTATTGCCGCCAGAGACAGAGGACGTCCGTATGATATAGTCTTTCTGGATATCAGGCTTTCCGGTGGGGGTGGGTTTAAGATGGCGGAACAGATAATGGGAGACCGGGCGCTTGCCTGTTCGGTTGTTATGCTGCTTAATACTAACCACCGGGCCGGCGATATAGACAGATGCCGTGAAATCGGTGTGGTGTCATATATAATCAAACCTATCAAGTACAAGGATGTCATAGCAACCATGACAGAGCTGCTCAACAAGCCGTTGTCTGGCTCAGTTTATGAAAGAAAGGCCAGGTCAGTCCATGTGCGGCTGCCTGCCGGTGAAGCGCCGGTTCGTGTTCTGCTTGTGGAGGACAATGTTACTAACCGCATAGTGGCAAGGGAGATACTTAAAAAGCACGGGTATGTGGTTACTGAGGCCGAAGATGGCGCAAAGGCACTTGAACTGCTTGAAGGGGGGATGATTGACATCATACTCATGGATGTACAGATGCCCGTGATGGATGGTTTTGAGGCAACGAGGCAAATAAAGGCCAGGCAGGCAACATTGGCAATTCCGGTTATCGCAATGACCGCCCACGCGTTAAAAGGAGACAGGGCCAGATGTATAGAGGCGGGAATGGACGACTATATAACGAAACCGATCAATTCGGTTGAGTTGATTGAGATGGTTAGAAAATATACAAAAGGAAACGACACACCCGCGGCTGACCGCCCGGCCGCAACACCCGACACAGGCCGCTCAGACGATGTGCCTCTGCAAGCCGCCCCAGTGGCAGTCGGCGATAACATTGAGGCGGACAGACTGGCGGTTGAAAATATCATGACACAGATAGACAAGTCTCAACTCATAGAATCGCTGCCACAGGGGGAGTTAAGGGTGTTTATTGAAAAGGCGGTGAACATTATACAAACTATAAGGGATGCCCTTGAGGCTGGCAATTATTCGCTCGCAGAGAAAAAAGCTGAGGCAATCAAAGACAATGCCGAGAAACTCTCACTCGCGGAGATCAAGACCGCCGCGTTTCGTATGATGCTGGCGTTGAGAAAATCTGATATAGACAATGCCAACAAGCATTTTAAGACAATAGTGGAGGAGTTGGATAAGTTAATCAATAAAACACATGAGGGTAAGGAGCTGAAATGAGGATACTGATAGCCGACGACGAATCAATAAATCGAAGAATATTACTGGAGATGCTTGCTGATTATGCCGACTGTGACGTTGTAGTAAATGGTCTTGAGGTTATTGAGGCCTTTACGATGGCACATGAGCAGAAGAGGCCGTATGAGCTTCTGTGTCTGGACATCATGATGCCCGTAATGGATGGCTGTGAGGCGTTGATGCAGATTCGCAAGATGGAAACGGTAATGAATATAAGTCCTGATGACAGGGTAAAGGTTATAATGGTAACGGCGGTGGACAGGCCTAATGAGATATTGCAGTCATACAACGGGGACTGTTCGGCCTATATGATAAAACCGATAAACAAAAAGGCCCTGATAAATCAAATAAAAGAAATAGGGCTACTCAAGTAAGAAGCACCTGAGCAACCCTGAGATTGTGCCAAAAATTGCAGATGCCGGGGCCTCATACCTAAGAGTTAATTATAACACGCCTACGCTCCGCCCTGGGCCATTTTAATGTTAATAGCCTGAAAGGGTTTTGCCGCGTTAGGCTTGGCCTTGCCAATTTTGAATTCCACGTCAACGACATCCGTGTCATCCTTTGAATAACTATCGTATTTATATTCGATCAGTTGCTCGAGTTTTTCGACGAGAATCTCATCTTCCACGTTGGAAATGTGAAAATACACGTTCTCTTTGATCGCATCCGCTATGAGAAACCCCCAACGATGCTGAAATATCTTCACCCTTCCTTTGAATATTTTTCCACTTTCGTACGCCTCGTCCTGTGTTAACCGGTTGGCATAACCGGAGAGTTCCTCTCCTTTTGCTGGGGCTGATTTCCCATTTTGTTGAGTGCGTACGGTGAATGCTGACGGCTCGGTAACACTAAAAAAGGCATATTCGTCCGGGGATGCGATTCTCAGGCCTACGATGGACACGTCTTTATACTCCTTTTGAAAGGCAAAGGCAACCAAGGCGTTCTTGAGAAATTCGTAGCCAAAACTGTTAATATTAGACAGTGTTAATTTCTTAAACTCGGCATAGATACTCTTTTTTATTCCATTCCTGTTCATTTTCTGTACGAAACCCTGTATCTCGTCAAGACGCCTGGATTCATTGCTGTCATCCACATAAGACGTTATTTGCAACGCGATAGGAAACGCCCCGCTAAAAGACGTAATCGGGATAAACCTGTGTACAAGGGCGTCAATCCCCAGTTGGTCAAGGTCCTGAGAGCGTTCAATAACCCAGTCCTTACCCAACAATTCGATGATTCTGTTTTCTAAATCAAAACCTTTCACTTATTTATACCTCCTTTTTCTGACCTTAAGGAGGCCCCGGCGTTGTCAAAGATCATTCAGCACACATATTTTACAACATAACCAGATGTTTTTGCAAATCGTAGCCAGGGCAAGCGCATTTGAAAAATAAAGCAGACGATACCTATGCAATCATTCCGGCTTTGTCCCTTTCCGTCATTCCGGCTTGTCCGGAATCTTCCCTTTAGTGGGAGTTTCATAATGACTGTACGTATCCTGATGCATAAGGACAGATTCCGGACAAGCCGGAATGACAAAAATAAGGGGGGCAATTTCTAATGCGATTGCCCTGAAATCGTAGCAGAAATCATGGGAGATAGATAAAACATGGCGAGATTTACGAGGGGGGTTACCCCCCTTCGTCTTTAATCCTTACTCTTGAATTAGCGTTTAATCAGCCTTTTGAACGTTTGCCGCTCTTGGCCCTTTGTCCTCTTCAACTATATCGAAAGTCACTGCCTGGCCTTCTTTCAGAGATTTGTAACCAGAGCCCTCTATGGCCGAGTAATGGACAAATATATCCGTTCCATCTTCCTTCTGTATAAAACCATACCCCTTTGTTTCATTAAACCACTTTACCTTCCCGTTAAATGACATGCGCAGTCCTCCTTACCAAAGCGTACCTGCAAGAACACCCTGCAGTGTTAAAGGCTGTCCACTTACCGTCACCCGCTTAGACTGGTATATTATTCTCTGAGAGGATAACGATTTTAGGCACATAGTTCTTTAATAACATCTCATTTCCATCTTCCTGTACATAGGCGAAGGCGAATATGATTATCTTATCGCCTTTAACACCCTTTCTGGCTGCGGCACCGTTGAGGCAAATTTGCCCTGAGCCTCTTTCTCCCGGGATAACGTACGTTTCGAAGCGTTCCCCATTGTTGATATTGCTTATCATAATTTTTTCATAGGGATACAGGCCGGCGAGGTCCATCAGATTCTCGTCCACTGTTAACGAACCGGAGTACGAGAGGTTGGCCTCTGTCACCGTTGCCTTATGTATCTTGGTTTTCAACATACACCTGAACATAGTCTATTATAACAAATATGACGAAGTAATGCAAAATAAGAAAAAAAAAGAGAGGCGCAAGCCCCGCGCCTGCACCTCCCTTGCCTAAAACGAATTAATATCCTACTAAATTTGTACCGTCGTCGCAGGTATAGCCGACGAAGCGTTTTTCAACTACACCGGACTGTGTCTGCAGGCAAGACATTACAATAGTCTTACATGTCGCAGTGGACGACGTAATTGTAAGTACGCCTGAGTATGAGGTAATGGTGCCGGAGGGAAGTTCGTCAGCGAGGCTGGCCACTACCGTGCCTGTGCGGTTGTAGATAGAATTTTTACTGAAATATAACATACGCGTAAACCCTGACATGGGGGAATATTGTGAGGCGATACTGTGAGCGGTTTGAGCCGCCCCGCCTGTTTCTTTTGTCATCACCTTAAATGATACGGTAGTGCTGTTATCAGATGTGGTGTTATCAGGGTTCAGATTCGAAACCATACAGTAAGTGACCATCAAGCCATCTGTGTAGAGATATGGCAGCGTTAGATTGACCGTGCCCGCCTCTGCCCTTGTGTGCGGACATAATACCCCTGCTAAAATAAATACCGCCGCTACCGCTAATGGCACCAGCATCCTTTTTACGTCCAGTACCCTTTTTACGTCCAATACCCTCTTTACGACTTCACTTTTGAACATAGCTGCCTCCTTGCACAATTTATTGCCTCAACGGGCAATCATATGTGGGACTCAATCCTGCGTCCCATTGTCCATGCCAGATAATATTCTACCACATATATATCGGCAGGTTTAAGACAATTCAATAGTTATATTATATAATATTTTTAAGTAAAAACGATAAACAGAAGATAAGTTGCGATACTTCCTAAGAGGGCGCCTATTATGACCTCCGCCACGGTATGAATTTTTGATTCAACGCGGCTTGCCGCTATTGCGGTCGCACCAAGAAACGACAGTGTTGACACGACTAAATTTTGGGTTATAACAGTTATTGAAACCCATACTGAAAAAGACAACGCCGCGTGTCCGCTTGGCATTCCTCCCCTTAGGGGATGTCCTTTTCCAGAGGTTAACGACTTAACGAGTATGACTAAAATCGAGACGATTATCAACGACAAAACGGCTATTTCGTTACCGCCGTGGGCAGTTATAGAAAGTCCGCGTTTAAAGAATTTTACGAGATAGGGAAACAAAATGATATATCCGACGATAGCCGAACCCACCGCCGATATAAGAACGGCACCGGCGGCCACATCTTTAGCGATTCTGGCCTGTTCGCTTATTTGCGGGGAGCTGATGTCAACAACGGTTTCTATCGCGGTATTCAGCAGCTCAGTAGTTATTACGAGTATAGTAAGGATTGAGACAATGAGGAATTCGGTGGTAGTTACGCCTGAGGCATAGCTAAAGAGCAGGACAGCCGTGGCGGCATAAAGGTGGTAACGCACGTGGCGTTCGTTTCTTGCCGCGGTTAAGATGCCCTCAATGGCATTATTTGCGCTGTCAATCCATTTTTTTAAGGGCATTGAGGAGTTCCGCCTCTTTTTTTTTCATTAAACGGCCATGTTGGGCGTCTATCTCGTGGTCGAAGCCAACGAGGTGCAGGAGGGCGTGGACGAGAAGTATCCTTAATTGTTTCTGAGCCTCAGCCGTTTTCGCCTCAGGGCTCTGACGCGGGTCGAGTTGTGAATATATCCATTGTGTATTAATTATCACGTCACCCAGAAGGAAGTCGCCCTCTTTGGGGAATTCCCTCATCGTGTTGTACATTGGAAACGAAAGGACATCTGTGGTCTTGTCCACGCCGCGGTATTGCTTGTTGAGGGCATGCATCTTGTCATCATCTACAAGGACTATACTGAGTTCAGCTCTTAGGAGCGGATGTCCCGCCCTTTTTGAACTCAATAATGTTAGAGCCATGTTCGCCTGATGTTTGGTCCAGCGCAGGCTTATCTTTTTCTTTTTGTTGAGGTTCTCTATCGCTGTTTTTATTTTTATCTCCTTCCTGGGCGGCGGGCTTGTTAAAGTCAAACCCCGGATATTCTACCCTCTTGTGCAGGATACCGTTTAATATATACGTAAAGCGTTCTTTTATCTTGTTTATGTCTTTCAGTGTCAATTCGCATTCGGTCAATTGCCCGTCTATCAGCACGGTATTGATAATCTTTTCGACGAGGCCGGCAACGCGTGCCGGTGTAGAGTCTTTGAGAACCCTTGAGGCGGCCTCAATGGCGTCGGCTATCATAACAATGGCGGCTATTCTGTTTTGGGGTTTAGGCCCGGGGTATCTGTAATCCTCTTCTTTGGGCGGGTCGGCCTGTTCCTCTTTTGCCTTTTGATAGAAATATGTAATGAGGTGTGTGCCGTGGTGCTGAGTGATTATGTCTTTGACAAGTTCGGGCAGTTTATATTCGTCGGCCAGCTCAAGGCCTTCCTTTACGTGAGAAATCAGAATCATACTGCTCATGTGAGGGTTCAGTTTTTCGTGCTTGCTTATTGAGCCAGACTGGTTTTCCACAAAATATTCGGGCATTTTTATCTTTCCTATGTCGTGGTAATAGGCCGATACCCTTGCCAACAATGGGTTGACGCCAATGTCTTCCGCCGCCGCCTCAACCAGATTTCCTACAATTACGCTGTGGTGGTATGTGCCGGGTGCGCTTATCATCAGGTTTTTCATCAGGGGCTGGTTCAGGTCGAGAAGCTCAAGCAGGGTGATGTCTGTGGTTACCTTAAATAGCGATTCGAGCATTGGCAACATGATAGAAGTAAACGCCGATATGGTTATACCGCTTGTCAATGCGAAGATTAATGATGGAACTATGATTTCAATAGTGCGATTTGAGCTGAACGTGGAAAAGACGAGGACTGAGATGACGTTGGCTATGCTGACATACAGTCCTCCTCTGATAATGTCGGAGCGTTTTTTACATCTGATAACAGAAAAGGCCGCTATTATGCTCCCCGCAAACACATAGAATGTGTAGTAGGCGTCGTTTTGCCATATGCCACTTAGTATGCTTATGATGAAGGAGAAAATAATTGCCGTGTGCGAGTCGAAAAGGAGCATCACGAGCATTGCCCCTGCCTGCACGGGCAGTCCGTAGATTATTGTCTTTTGTTCATGCAGCCCAAGCCCTCTGGTAAAATTGATAAAAATATATTCTACCAGGCGGCCAAAGACTAATGTGCCAAAGAACATCAGCCCAAGGAGCATTATCATCTTCTGCAGCTTTAGATACGATGGTTTATATCGGAATATATCCATAAACATTATGGACACAGCTATCATGCAGATAGAAAAAATCCCTATGAAATTAGACACATCCAGAGATTTCACAATGGTCACAGAGATGAGCAGGGAAAAAGTCAAAACGAAATACAAAATCTTAGGGTCAATGTTGTGTTTGAATATCCTAAAGGGTTTAACGCCTTTCGTGCTTTTCATAGGCCTTTATAATCTCCTGTACCAGTTTATGTCTGACCACGTCTTTTTCGGAAAAATAGATAGTCTTAATTCCTTCAATATCTTTCAGGATGCGTTGTATCTCCACAAGGCCGGAGGTCTTGTCTGAGGGCAGGTCAATCTGTGTTATGTCTCCGGTGATTACTGTCCTGGAATTGATACCGAGCCGTGTGAGGTACATTTTCATCTGTTCAGCCGTGGTGTTTTGCGCCTCGTCCAGTATAACAAAAGCGTCTTTGAGCGTCCTGCCGCGCATATACGCAAGGGGGGCTATCTCAAGGAGGCCTTTTTCGATGAGCATCGAGGCCTTATCGGCGTCTATCATATCGAAAAGGGCGTCGTACATGGGTCTCAGATAGGGATTTATCTTTTCGTAAACGTCGCCGGGCAGGAAGCCGAGTTTCTCCCCGGCCTCAACAGCAGGACGAGCGAGGATTATTCGGCTCACCTGTTTTTTCATATAGGCGTTAACGGCCATAGCCATAGCCAGATAGGTCTTGCCCGTGCCGGCCGGTCCAATGCCTATGACTATATCGTGAGTCTTTATAGCCTCTAAATACTTCCACTGCGTCTCTGTTTTTGGGGCGATATATCTCGTCTTTGACGGTACGGGGATATAGTTGTCAAAGACATCCCTCAGACCGGCACTGTCCTCAGCAACGCCAAAGCGGTTTATCGCGTTTCTTATGTCGTCTGTCCTTAAAATGTTGCCCTCTTTTTTATAATCATATATATCCAGAATCATCTTTTTAGCTATCTTCACCTTGTCGTCGCTGCCTTCTATTATGACCTTGTTGCCCCTGACACTGACAGCAATTCCAAGGGTATCCTCAACTGCCTTCAGGGATTGGGAGAGGCCGGCATTCAGAAAATCAAGGTCTTTATAACTGCTTATCGGTATCTCTAAGGTTATCGTTGGGCCTCCTTCATAAAGCCCCTGATACCTTTCTTGTTTAATCTCGTCATCATCTGTGATGCCTCGGACTTTGTAAAGTTGCCTCCAACTCTTACCTTAAATAGTGTTACGCCATCGTTAACGGGATTTTTTATAACATCGGAGTCAAATCCTTTCATTTTGAGATCGTCCTGAAGCCTCATAGCATCGCCGACATTTTTAAACGCGCCTATTTGAATAAAATATTTTTCGCCTGAGTTTGCCGGTGGACTCTCCTTGGGTATTTTTTGCTGTTTGGCGGTGGTCTTTGCTGATTCCTTAGCCGCGTGGAACGTGCCCTGGGTGCCCACAGCGGGAGGTGCCACAGGCGTTAAGACGTCCTTAACCGCCGGGCTATTAGTTATAGGGGTGGGTGCGGGTGTTTTTGTCTCAATCTGAGGCTTGGTATCAGGGACTCGCTTTGCTGCATCGGGGGATTTCGCCTTAGGCAGGATAGGGCTTGTGGCCCTGGGTAACTGAGCTTCTGGCTTTAATTGCCCCGGTTGCTCCGGTTTCAGTTGCTCCTGCTTTAGTTGTTCCGGCTTTATTTGTTCAGCATGGGGGGGCTGAGGCCTTACAGCGTCGGCATGTTGAAGTTCTTCGCCCGGGTTGACGAGTTCATAGTTTTTAACCGCCGGAGGTACATCCTGCGGTTTAACCGCGGCTGCCTCTGTTTGTGCGGGCGGTGCTGGTGGAGCTGGTGGAGCGGGGACTGCCGGCTTAACCGTCCTTGCTTCAATAATGGCCGATTCAGCCTTCTTTGCCACAGCCGTAGTTGATACCTTTTTCCCTGCGAAAAACCCCAAAATAAAGCTCGCGGACGAAAACAACACCACTACCACAATCAACAACCCCTTCCCTTCAATAAAGTCATAACCAATCTTATCAAATAATCTGCCCTTCACAGTATAAGCATAACATCACCGTAGGAGAAAAATCTATATTGGGCGGCTATGGCAGTTTTGTAAGCACGCAAAAGACGGTCTTGCCCTGCAAATGCACAGGCAAGCAAAAGCGGTGTGGAGCGCGGCAGGTGAAAATTGGTTATAAGCGCGGTGGCCGCCTTAAATTCATAACCGGGATAGATAAAAATATCCGTAGAGGCGGTTATTCTCTGGTAGCCATTGGCTGAGCCGCTTGTGTTGATTAATTTGTATCTGCCGCACGACAAGGCCTCAATTGCCCTTGTCGTTGTTGTGCCGACTGTGACGGTCTTATTGCCGTTTATTTTGGTTTCCTTTATTTTCTCAGGCAGGGATGTGTCAATTTCAAACCTCTCGCTGTCCATCTTGTGGTCTGAGACATTGTCGCTTTGAATCGGTTTAAATGTCCCCTCGCCGACATAGAGCGTGACAGTCTCAAGCACTACGCCCTTGTGTCTTAGAGAGTTAAGTATCTCATGTGTGAAGTGAAGCCCGGCGGTAGGGGCGGCTATTGAGCCTTCTTTTTTGGCATACACGGTCTGGTATCTCTCCATGTCAATGCCGCATGGGGGCCTTTTGATATATGGGGGCAGGGGCATAAGGCCGAATTCACGGAGTTTGTCCTCTAATGGGCCGTCATGGTGAAAAACCGCCTCCTTCCCATCTGAAACATCAGCATAAAAATCTTCTGAAAAAAACACCCGCCCGGTATACCTTCCCTTTGTGAGAATTCGATAAGCGCCGGTTTCATTCTTCTGTGCGATGAGCACACCGATAGCTTTGCCTGCCTCGGTTTTACCCGCAAGCCTTACGGGGAGGACTTTTGTATCGTTGAGGACAAGCATGTCACCGGCGTTAAAATAATCCGCTATGTCATCAAACGTCCTGTGTTCAATACAGTTGTCCCCGCATAGCACCATGAGTCTGGATTTACCCCTATCATCCAGAGGATATTGGGCTATTAACTCCTCAGGGAGGTCAAATAAAAACCCGGACATCCTCATCTGCTTAAAACTGCGGTTAACATATAGCATGATTATACAACATTAGTTTTACCTTTTAATGAGAAATTTGTTATATAATTACACATGCGTATAATCAATCAATTGAACAGGAGGTGATAAACGTGAGCTATAAGAGTTTAATAGTTTTTACTGGCATTGCCTTGTTATTGTCCGGTTTTTCTGGCAATGCAAACGCTGTGCCCACAACTGCTGATTTGCCGGAGCTGTCAACTGTCACTGCTGGCGATTTAACGCCCGGCAATAGTGTCAGCACATGGCCTAAAGGCGGTAATCCTGTATTATTAGCGGAAGGGCCGCCGCCACCAAAAAATCAGGGCAATGTGCGCCGTCCCGCACCTCAGTCACCGGCCCCCCGGCCACCAGCTCCGATTGTTCGTCGTCCAGCGCCGGTGCATCGTCAGCCAGCAGAGGTGCGCCGCCATGCTGAAGAGGTGCGCCGACATCTGGCGGCGGAGCGTCGTCACCAGATGCCTGGCTCTCAGCCACCGGCTGTGGCAACCCAACCGCCGTCGGGCTCTCAGCCGTCAGGAGTGCTACCTCGTCCGACATCGGGTTCTCAGCTTCCAACTATGACTCCGACATCGGGTTCTCAGCCGTCGGCAGTGGTACCTCGCCCGACATCGGGTTCTCAGCTTCCAGCTATGACTCCTCCACCGAAATCGCCCTAGATGGGAGTTCGTAAGACATTATCGGCGTTGTTAACAGGCCTTGTGTTGAAAAACATGAGGCCTTTTCCTTGATTGTGGAGTGAAACTAAAGATATTCCTGTAATACCAAAATAGAAATGTCCTATTCTACCAAAGTAGAAATGTCCTAAAG
>NZ_JBJUSG010000014.1:0-37639 GCF_046044395.1 Candidatus Magnetominusculus dajiuhuensis
ATTATGACACCTGCTACTTCCCCTGTAAAGATGGGGTTTTCCTGACGCTTACGTTAAAAGTAGTTGCTGAGATAGTAAGTAGTTGATATTACGATATAAAATTTATTTAGCTATTAAATATGGAGTAAAACAACTTGTTGAGCTTCCATCACCATGTGATGCCAGATTTCCGTAGCGCGTCCTGCGCATTTTTATTTCCAAGTTGTGCAGCCCTTGTGTAATCAGCGATAGCCCTGTCGAAGTCCTCTTTTTTATGATATATAACACCACGATTATAGTACGGCTCAGCATACATTGGGTTAATCTCAACAGCCCTTGTGTAATCAGCGATAGCCCTGTCGAAGTCCTCTTTCTTGGCATAGGCAATACCACGATTATAGTAAGGCTCAGCATACCGTGGGTTAATCTCAATAGCCTTGTTAAAATCAGCGATAGCCCTGTCGAAGTCCCCCTTATCACGATAGGCCACACCACGATTATTATATGGCTCAGCATACGTTGGGTTAATCTCAACAGCCCTTGTGTAATCAGCGATAGCCCTGTCGAAGTCTTCTTTTTTAGCATGAGCCACACCACGATTATAGTACGGCTCAGCATAGCGTGGGTTGATCTCAATGGCCGTTGTGTAATCAGAGATAGCCCGGTCGAAGTCCTCTTTTTTAGCATAGGCCACACCACGATTATAGTACGCCCTTGCATTGCGTGGATTAATCTCAATAGCCTTGTTATAATCAGAGATAGCCCGGTCGAAGTCCCCCTTATCACGATAGGCGACACCACGATTATAAAACGGCTCAGCAAATTTTGGATTAATCTCAATGGCCTTGTTATAATTGGCGATAGCCCCGTCAAGGTCCCCTTTGTCATAATAGGCGACACCACGATCATAGAACGGCTCAGCGAATTTTGAGTTAATCTCAATGGCCTTGTTATAATTGGCGATGGCCCTGTCGAAGTCCCCTTTGTCATGATAGGCAATGCCGCGCTTATAATACGCCTTAACATATCCTGGATTAATCTCAATGGCCTTGTTATAATCAGCGATAGCCCTGTCAAAGTCCCCTTTATCATGATAGGCGATGCCGCGATTATAGTACGCCCTTGCATTGCGTGGATTAATCTCAATGGCCTTGGTGTAATCAGCGATAGCCCTGTCAAGGTCCCCTTTATCATAATAGGCAATACCGCGATTATTATGCGTCTTAACATTCCTGTCTTCAGCAAGTGTCATAACTGGAAAAACCAATATCAGCAAAAAAGCAATAAAGCATGTTTTCCTCTTCACCATCGTCTCCTGATTACTGTGGGCAGTAGTATTATCGTTTCTATATTGTAACAGAACTTCCCCTGCGAAAAAAAATAATAATATACACTAATTGCCTATGAAGTTAACTCCGTCGTCCTTGCCTTTGCCCCTTGCTTTTGCTTTAAATTCCCTTTTCGTCATTCCGGCTTGTCCAGAATCAGTCCTTGTCCTTTTCCCATTGTCCTATATTCCATAGAGTATTGCCGCATATGCAGAAGATCAGAGGCAGATTCCAGACAAGCCGGAATGACGTGCTAAAACCTCGTTGCATAAAACCCCATTTCTTGACGCAGACCCTATAGCAAGAACAATTTCACCGTCTGACTTAAATTAGCTCGAGGACAGCCCAGTTTCCATTTGAGTACAAAAGGCGGGTCAACCTTTTGTGCGATAATTTCTCAAACTCGTCTTTCGCCAGCATGAAAACATATTTATCGGCGTTAAAGCTTATGTCGAGCCTGCCCTCATTTATAAGCCTCCACAACGCCAGCCTCCTTTTTCTAAATTCTTTTTGATCAAGCCCGATGCCGACATATCTGTTTTCAATGTATGCACGCCTCTCGGTAAAGGCGGTAATGAAAAAACTGTACTCCGAACGCGGCCTTATAAAGTGAGGCGCCGCCACGACGGTATCCTTCGATGTATTGTCCCTTATAAAACTTAAGGCATTATACATGTCTCTATCAATGTAATTATAGTAATCTTTAGTGCAATTATCAAACAAATACTGCCATGCCGGCCATATCTTGCTCTCCGCCCAAAGCGTTGAAGCCGCTTCACTTTTTGGATTCCTAACCTGATACCTAAATTTCTTTATCATGTTTGAAAGAGGGACAATTACAATAGTGCAGACTATAATCAATAAAATGGCTCTGTTTTTTATATATGCTCCCGGCATTGGGTGCGTTTGGGCATGTGTACTGCTCTGATACGATAACACTCCGCCTTTTCTAAGAGACTCGAAAAGTCTAATATCCTGTATTTGCATCAAAAACAATAATATACTGCAATAAAATCCATAGTCCATTACCGTGAGGATCTCTCGTTCTCCTATTTTGATAAATGCAGCGTATAGATAAGTAAACGCTACGATACCGGCAAGAAGGTATTCTGAACGAACCGCAGTTCTTTGTCTAAATTTTTCCATAAGTAGTGGATAAATAGGCACCAGATAAAAAGCATGGAGCAGCATACTGAAAGGCCAGTAAACAAGTCCCATATAACTTAACAACAGCGATTTTATGCCGACATTTCCAATTGAATCTATATAGTGGGCTTTTATTCTGCTTGGCAGAGTATCACACTGATACAGGTAACAGAAGGAATAATAAAACGGTGTGTCGGCTGGAGTTGAGGCGACAAACAATTTATCATTGCCATACAGGAAAAAGACAGCATAGCCAAATATAATGAAAAATAAAACTGTCAGCAATGTTTTCCACCGCATTCTTTCCCCCATAGAACGGCAATAGAAGATGGTAAACAGTATAGTTCCTCCAAATACGGCAATCGCGGCCGGTAGCCTGGCGCCAACGAGAAGGAAAGCCGCGGCGGCTATTGATGTATATTTGACCACATTGTTTTTTAGATCTCTTGATATGATAACAAGTGACAGGAAATTGTATAAAATCAAATGTCCCAGAAAACTCGGATGATATATTTGAAGTTGAAACATATCGAACCATGGAATGCCTTCAATAAGATATTCCCCTCCAAACAACAATATAGGCAATCCATATAAAACGTAATGCGACCTTATTTTCAGATTGTTAAAAAGTGACAATATAGATATGAAGTAAAGGGGTACCATAACAAAATAATAGTATGTGAACATGAATTCATGCGCCGACATTCTAAAGATTGCACAAAAGTTGACACCGATCATATGACAAAGGCCGTTGTAATTGAGCGGGACCGAAAGTCCAGACACACTAATATTTTTCGGGGGAAACGATTGTGCATATGATACCATAAAGCTAGTTTGTCCAGTGGGATGAACATTTTGGTATGTCGGGCCGTTTCCAAAGTAAGCCCAGAAAAGGGTGCAATACACAAGCAAAATTCCGAAACATGTACAGAGGACAACAATATTTATCGTTTTAGAATCCACAAACCGCAGGTAGAGCGACTGGCTGAAACGCAAAAACCTCTTTCGGGCTTTAGCATTGAACAATAGTAAATAGGGAACAACAAAGATATAAAGAGCAGCCTTATGGCTGAACCCAATATACAACAGATATGACAAAAAAGCAATACCAAATCCAGCAATAATGCCTGTCGGCACATGCCATTTAAAATTGCCAGCAGTCTTTTCGGCAATTTTATTATCATCCAGGGCTTCATTATTGTGCGGTATTGAAAATTGTACTATCAGACCGGGAATAAAAATACATATCAGACCGTACAACATAGCTACAATGGCCATCAACAGGCTTATGTTCATAACGTAATAAATGCAGCTTAATATTATGAACAAGAATAGTATATAACCAAGTTTTATGGACATTCTATGCCTCCGTAAATATTACCTGCTCAATCACTGTAACATAGCATGGGGGCTTTCATCCAGTTAAGACTATTAGTAAGGCGCAGCCTTCCCCCAGCCTGCGGGATGATGCACGTAGGAACATCCCCATTTTACCCGCAGAGTAATGGAAAACGACAGTGGTGGCAGCAGTCGCTAAAGGGTGAGTGTATTGTCCCTGGCACTCCTCTGTCGTTGGATGATGCCCTCCGGTTAGTAGCTGGGGATACGTTGAGTATTACAACAATGTGTGTCTTCACAGCTCGCCTGGATATGTAACTCCAAAGGATAAACTGGAGGGACGAGAAATGGAGATTTTTACGTTACGCAATCAGAAGTTGGAGACGGCTCGTGAAATACGCAAACAAAGCTGTCATAAAAAATTTGACAATGGAATCATGGAGATGGTAAACTGCTGTTGGCATACGAAACGGAGACAGGCATTGCTGGGGAGCAACCTGTCGAGGGGTAGCGTGTTGTGACTAATCAGACGGTTAGCGGGGCGTGGGCGGAAGATTACGCGCTCTGCAAAAGCCTTGACCGGATGAAAGATCCCTGATGTCTTAAAAACCCATGCTTTTAGGTATGGATACGTCGGAGCGTAACGGCTCTCATAGTATCTTAATTGTGAATCTGATTTGTCTAATTCACGCTGAACCATGACAATATTGAGGGTACGCTTAATGAGAAAAGAGAAGTACGACGCCCTTATAATAAGTGCTAATCACTTTGTAGAAAAAGGCAATTTTGATGTCGCATTGTTGCTGCTTAAAGATGCAATAAAAGATTTTTATATAGACAAAGAAATATCTACGATATTAGATCAAAGCCAATACGATGATATTGAAACGCGCCTTACTAAAAAATATTTCGATATTATTGATAAACGGTTTAATTACCATGATGATAACGTTCCCAATAGAGGAGGCATATCATCTTATTCCCAATTTGCAATAAAGACTATTATAGTGTCAATTGTACTGTTTCTTACACTTATTAGTTTTGGTGTCTTAAGCATGAGGTACATTAATAATAACATCCCAATGATTACATCTAAGATTACAGGAATGATTTCAGAAAAAATGATGGATGAACATTTTTTGAGATTACTCTATGGTTATGTTTATAGAGATCCAGAAATGTTTTATGCTATAGCTCACGAATGTTACGTCCGAGGTGATTATAATAGTGCTATTATTTATATAAACAGATCTTTGTTTTTTGCTGAGCCGGAAGACCCTAAACGATCTAAATACCAAAACAAGTTGTCAGAGTATGAAATGAAAAATGATTTAAAGTCAAAAGGACAAAATAATGCTAAATAGACTGATTGAATATTTTTTCCAAATTAATAGAGAGTACATTGGTAGGATGACGTGCTCTACTGCCAGGCCATGAGTAAATCACGTCTGCATACATATGTGGTCATTAATAAGCCTCATACCTTGAAATGAATATTACATCATTAACATTCGCATTATTTTGTTTGACAGTTTTTTTTGTTCGTATTATTATTGGTAGATATACTACCATATATATATATGCATTGATTATCTTTAGTGTATCATTTTATGCGTGGGATGTTCCTGCTTACGTATTAATACTGTTAATAAGCATCGTTGTACATTATTACTCTGGGATAGCTCTAACTCATTTCACTCATATTTGGCTACGTAAAGCAATATTGACATTATCCATATGCTTTAGCATAGGACTATTATGCTACTATAAATATCTATTATTCTTGATTGATAATATAAATAGGATATTCAATTCACAAATTCCCATCACAAGTCACTTATTACCTATTGGCATATCGTTCTACACGTTTCACTTAATCAGTTATAGCACTGACATATACCGTCGCAGTTACAATAAACAGAAGAATTTTACGTATTTCCTCTTGTATAATGTTTTTTTCCCTCATATGGTTGCAGGACCTATTGTACGAGCAGATGAGTTTATGAATCAAATATCAACAAATAGCTCGTTGCACTCTATTAAATTATCAACTACGCTAGAAGGGTTATACCTTATAATAAGAGGATTATTTTTTAAATTAGTTGTCGCTAATCATCTATCTGTTTTTGTAAATGACAACTGGCAGGCCGCATCGGGAAGTAAAGGATCATTATTTATGTCGATAAGTGTTTTATTTTTCTTTTCCGGTCAAATATATAGCGATTTTGCAGGTTATTCAGATATTGCTCGCGGGTTAGCATATGTACTTGGATTTTATTTTCCTGTCAATTTCAAAGCACCATATATTGCCGCTACATTTAGTGAATTCTGGAGAAGGTGGCACATCACTCTTTCGAAATGGATAAGAGATTATCTTTATATCAGTATAGGAGGAAGCAGGAAAGGTTATCATAGAACATATATAAATCTTTTAATAGTCATGCTATTATGCGGATTATGGCATGGAGCATCTTTTACGTTTGTTGCATGGGGCGGACTGCATGGTGCGTTGCTATGTTTAGAACGACTCTTCGGAATGAAGTACAAATCTAAAAGATATAAGTTATTTTGGTATATATTTGTACAATGTTGTATATTATTAAGTTGGGCATTTTTTAGGTCACGAAATATAAGCGAAGCCTTTGGAATTATAATTAACCTTATTAACGTCGATCGGTCATTTACCAGCAGCAATTTACTTGTAGGTTTTTTATTTCTTCTACCCATCATAGGCATCCATGTTCACACTTATTTAATGGATAATTTTGTTATATCGCCATCAATTACAAAAAAGAGCGTATATGCGATTGCGATGTGTTATGCCATATTAACATTTTACGGTACAAACAATGAGTTTATTTATTTTCGATTCTAGTATGAATAAATATTATAAACGCCTGTTATTATCGAGGTCATATCTGTTTTCTATTATAAAGACTAGTATAGTAATTATTATTTTATTTCATGTATTTTATCATCTGGTGGGAATACCTGGGATTCTCTACAAGTATTTTTATCCAAATGACTTAACAATTTCTGATAGTGATGAGTATTTTATTGAATATGCTCCATTAATTGATACAAGGCACGCGACAGAGCATTCAGTGCTTTATCATAATATCGGAGATTCTATAACACATGCAAAAAATGCGGACATATTACTGTTGGGTAATTCCCATGTGCAAATGGGGTTAAGGGGGCAGTATATTAAAGAGCTGGCCCATAAGCTGGGGTTGAAAGTATTTTATCTATCCACAGGAGCTCAACGGAGTGCGTTTCCACTTAGTATTATCAAAAAATATAATCTATCGCCGAAAATTGTCATCGTAGATGCTGACATTGACTATTTTCAGCATGTTGATACCGTATCTTGGATAACAGATGCTTATGCGAAACAAGATAGGTGGGGTGCGTATAAAGAATATTTTGAAGTATATATACGCTGGCATATCCTTAAACATATACATGCAGTATTTCCATATATCTCACTTAAACCTATCGTAGAGCACGACTTTATAATATTCAGATCATCAATAACAGGCAATTGGTTTTTCTTACATGAGCCAAAGTATTTAAAAAAAATAGATTCTTCATTAACCATGATAAAAGCGACCGATGAAGAAATTGGTTTTGCCATGAATTTTAAACAGGAACTTGATAAACGCCACATACTACTTGTATTAACTAGAATTCCTTATATAAATCACCAAACTAATGTAGAATCAATTGCAAGTCATCTAAATGTGCCTGTCATAATTCTAAATATCGACAATTTAACCTCTAATGATCGTGGTCTGCATCTTGATGAAAAGAGTTCTCAACGCTTTGTGCAATCTTTTTGGCATGAATTTATCAAAATACCTCAGGTTGGGCATGTTCTATTTCCGTAAGCGTTTAAATAACCTTGATTCACCATCAAAAAAAGGCAAAAACCTATTGACATCGTGAACACGGGATGTTAAAATGAGCAGTGACGCAAAAAACTAACACTGACCAGGTGAACGTATTTTGGCACAATGGATATTAAAATATGAATACGGCATGAGAGCAAAATGGGAATGACGGCATTAGGAGGGCTGCCGGTGTATATGGATTTAGCAGTGTCATCGGGTCTGTTAAAATTAATTGATGAGAACTTGAAGGTATGCAGCGGCTATCTGGGTTGGGAGCATGTACTAATAAGTAATTAATAAGGCGACATGCAAGGTGCATGGGTACTGCATTTTGATGGAAATCTCGTCTGCACACATATGTACTCATCAGTAAGTGTAACTAATGGTAGATGAGTCCAATAAGTGGAACATTGAGGTCACTTGTTGCAGAAAAATAATCAAATCAGCAGCAGGATGAGTACAAGGGCTGCTTGTCAGACATAAGGGGATAAGGTTTGATTTATAGTATGACTGAAATAACGTGCATCAGTTGTGACTGCGGGAACGTCACTACTATATCATTTCCAGATGGGAAAATTCATTTATGCAAAAATTGCAGGATTCAATGGGGAGAGCCGCAGCAGTGCAGTAATTACGACGATGTGATAAATAGTTACTACCATAATCCTAAAAGTTTTGGCAAGGCAGAAGCCTATCCGCCGTACTTAGAATTTTTTTCTTATCTGCAACACAAAATGAAAAAACAATCGCCATCGGAAATAAATATTCTTGATATTGGTTGCGGCAGCGGGATCTTTATTCAGGAATGCCAAAAAAGAGGATACTCCGCATCGGGAATTGAAGCAAGTTTAGAAATAAAACCATTGATACCGGCAGAAGTGCTTCCCAAAATTATTTTTAAACCGGTTCAAAGACTTCTTAATTATAACGAACAATTTGACGTAATTACGTTTTGGGATAGCTTTGAACATATACCCGATGCCTTTACCGTCTTAAACATGCTCAGAAAAAATTTAAAGCAAGGTGGATTCGTATATATCAGGGTAAATAACGTTCGCGACATTTATAATTACGTATCGCTTTCACTATTGCGTCTTTTGCCTGAACCTTATAATAAGTGGTTATTGAAACGTTGTTTTAGCTTTCCATACCATGTTTGGAATTTCTCAAAAGATGGTATTACGGGATTATTGGCAAAGAATAATTGGAAGATTGCTTACCATAACTTTACGGACACACCAGCACTGAGACTGACTAATAATAAACTTATAGCGACCGCCATTAACGCCGCATACATTGTAAACAAACTAATCAGAGGTGGGAAAATAGGCAACTATTATATAGTACCACTTATATAAGCAGTTTGTCGGCTGTCAGCATCTCCTAATATAAACACCCCTATATTTGGAAAGCTGTCTAAAATTAGCTATTTGCCAAAGATACCAGACGCGAGAATAATAGCAGAATCAATCATTTCCGGCAGCATGGTCGGTCTAAAGTTTTTTATACTTCTCCACATAGGAGGCCATCTAAGATAATACTCTCTCAGGGCAGTCTTCTGCCATTTGTATAATGACTCGGCAGTGAGACCTTCTGTAATATAGATGATTTTTCCTTTGACCATTGAAGCGTACTGAGAATATCCATCCCAATCATAAGGGTCTATACTGCCTTTGGTAACCAGCTCATTGTATAATTCCGTACCCGGATAGGGTACCGTTATGGCAAATTGTGCGTATCCCAAAGGCAGTTTTTTGGAAAGATTAACTGTCTCACGCATGGTCTGAGGAGTGTCCCCGGGCAGACCCAGCATAAATAACCCAATTGGCTCTATGCCGCTTTCAACTGTGATAGCCATCGCTGATTCGATTTGTTCCACGGTTATATTTTTTTTAATCCTATCAAGTATGTGCTGGGAGCCGCTTTCGATACCGTAGGCAATCTGAACACAGCCGGCTTTCTTCATTAACCTGAGAACTTCGGGAAATTTTACGGTGAAATTTACCCGTCCCTCGCATCCCCATAAAAATTTCAAACCTCTGCCAAGAATTCCATCGCAAATTGCGCTCACCCGATCGGGGAGCATGGTAAATATAGAATCCATGATGAAAACATACTCGGCGCCCATCTTCAATGACAGATACTGTAGGTCATCCAACACCCTGTCTACGCTATGATAACGTATTGTTTTTGTGCGCCTTACCGCACAAAACACACAACTATACGGACAGCCGCGAGAGGTAAAAATATTCTTAAACTTGCCCGGTTGTGTACATTTCGGATGGGTGTAGAAAGATAACCGGTAACGATTGTGAGGTACCAGATCCCACGCCGGTGGAGGGATTTTGTCAAGGTCTTCAAGTATTGGCCTGCAAGGTGTGGTTTTTATTGTGCGGTCTTCGGCAACAAAGGATATGCCTTTTACATTTTCTACATTGCCGCCAGACAGATATTCTCTGCAAAGCTCGGGGAAAGTTTCCTCGCCTTCTCCATGTACAACGGCATCGGCCAGACCTTTGGACAAAAACCAGTTTGCAAATATATCCGCATGTTGATTACCAAGAACTATTTTAATGTTTGGATGTTTTAACCGCAATAATTCAATTAACTCACAGGCGACAAAGGCATGGCTTGTCAGAATGGAAAGGCCGACAATTTTTGCTCCGGCATGGTCAATATACTCAACCGCGTCCTTTATGCCAAGACTTAGTGCATAACAATCTATTATGGTAACGCTAATACTCTCCTTGCGAAGAGCAGACGCTATATACATCAAACCATGCGGCGCCATAGGAGTAACAAATCTTGCTCCTCTGCCAACCACACTCTCCATATTGTTTGGCACGGTCATTAACACAACGTCCGCATTATTTGAATTCATTCTATCTCCTCATTTTTTTTGGCAAGAATAAATACCATATCTCCTCTATTATGGCTATTTATCGAGAATAGTTTATACAATAGAATACAAACAGCCCTTTTAAGAAAACCATACTCACCCTCCGTATGACGCTGAACACCCAGGTGCTCAAGTATATTTCGGTAAAGAGGTGAGTAAAATGGCCACCCCCATTGGATGGTTGTTATAAGTTTAAATCCTGAACTGATTATTTTTTGTTTAAGGTCGTCTAATTTATAATTACGGACATGGCCAATATAACGTTCAAATTCCCGCATCTTCCCCTGAAGCGTTGACAGCAGCAAATAAGTGCCTGTCATTCTTGAGATATTTGTTAGCGCTGATACATCATCATTAATATGCTCCAGAACATCGAAACATATGACGAGATCAAATTTCTGTGGTAAATATTCTTTTGTTATATCCATTTGATATGATTTGATATGAGGCAGGATGTTTTGCAGCTCTAAAAGAGCAGTGCGGGAAACGTCCATACCGGCCAATTCAATTCCATGCCTCAATTTATCAAGGACAAACAGGTTCATTCCGTTACCGCAACCCACCTCAAGAACACTTGAAAATTGGATATGATGTATCAGCTTCATCATAATATGGCGGTGCATTCTATGAGATGGGCCGTATCGCTGGGTATCTCCCCACTTCGCATTCCAAATGCTGTCATAATTTACTGGTTCTATCAACGTTTAATTCGCTCAGTAATCAATTTCTTAAATGGAAAATTCGGTATCTGCAATGCGCGCATAAAATTTTCAGTGAAATTCAGATAAAAATAACAACATTTTTTACAAGCGGTTAGTCGGGTATAATGAGTACGGAAATATTGGAATTTTTCTCCATTCCATGCCTTCTTCAGCCCTTGATTTGAGCAGTCGCCCATGTTGATGCCGTCATACCAGATACAAGGGATAACCTGTCCCTTTGCATTTACGCAAATCTGAGACCACAAGTGAAGACAACCAGAGATGTCTCTTCCTATGTTCCAGTCATCAACCGAGTAAAGAGGTGGTTCTATGTGCGGCACGTAATCAAGAAGGCCTGTATCATATTTATGCTGTATTCGGCGTAATATTGGCCGTAATTCACATATGTTTTCTTTAGTTAGGAGGATATCTGCTCCAACAGAAAACAGAGGCGGCATGTCAATGTCTATTGGGGCCATCACATGTTTCATTGTTTCAATGTCCATAGGCATGAAGACACCCATATGCCTGATTTTAACCTCAAAAAGACCAAGGCCGTTCAGTAATTCAGTCAATTCTTCTATATATGTATAATTAAGGGCGCTGATGGTGCAGGCAGCCTCTACAAGAGGTAACTTTCGTTTGTTATTGTCTCTGGCTTTTATAACGGAGGTGATACATTCGATAGCCTTGCGAAAGCTGTTAGAGCGTCCACGGATTTTATCATGAATTGCTTCCGGACCATCCATTGAAACACAGAGCTTGTCCAACCCTGTGTCAACAAGCTCTTCAGCTTTACTCAGATTGTGCAGGATTGAACCGTTTGTCACCATTTCCGTATACATGTTGCTGGACTTACATAAACGGATAATGTCGAAAATATCTGAACGTAAGGTTGGCTCACCACCAAAGATGTATATTACCTTAACACCAATCTGCCGCATTTGTTCAATGACGTCAAATATCGCTTCCGTAGTCATCTCATCGTGGTTGTCTGTTCTCTGCCAAGAGCCACACGACATGCACTGCATATTACAGCGGTTCGTAACATACAACAGACCGCGAAGCGGTGCACCGGCTCGTGGACTCTTGATAAAGTATTTAGTTAATGTACTGGCCAGATTCAGTATTTTATTCAAAAATCGCTTATCCTCCCTCATATTTTCCAAACAACCTGTACCTGAACATTTCCGGTAAGGACGATGGAAAACAGTGTTTACATATAGCAGCAGGTCTTTCACCTAACCGAATGAGTCTTCTAAACTTCTGATACTCCATGCCATTCCAAATACTTTCAAAAGGTGTCTCCATTATATTGCCCATTACAGGGCCGTTTAATCCTAACAAATCGCACGGCTTAACGTTGCCATCGACAGAAATATATGTGCAAGTCCATGGTTTTAAACATCGTTTATTATTACTTCTGGCAAGCGGGGAGGTACGGTCATAACTGTACCAGGAAAACGGCATATTAGCAAGAATATACTCTATATTTGTTGTAATGTGTAATTGTCCTGCCTGGCGTAGTCCTTCTTTAAGTAATTCTATCATATCCTGCTGGTTACATGTTGGCAACATGGTGTCGTCTGGGTTAACCCTGTTATAATTGAAAAGGAGCATCTGGAAATAAACGACCGGAATCTTATACTTTGCAGCAAAAGAGATGACGCCCGGAATATCAAGATAATTGTGCATGGTTATAGTAAAATTAATGCGGAATATTGGGCCATTGTAATTGACCTTCTGACGCGCTTCGGACAAGGCTATAATATTTACCAAAAACTTTTCATAAAGCCCTTTCCCCCTGATGGCATCAAATGTTTCCGCTGAAACACCATCTACCGATATTTTCACCATATCTATGGATGAACGCACTAATAAATCAAAATCTGTCTTGGGTATAAGGTTTGTGGTGATATTCGACAAACCTTTACGACTCTTCACATAATCAGCCAAGCTAAACAGTTTGGGATGAAGAAGTGGTTCACTGTACCCGTGAAGACTAACCACTTCAGGTCTGACCTGACTGTATATCTGGCTGAACGTTGCAATGTCCATGACCAATGGCCTTGTAAAATATTTGTCACGATCACACATAACACATTTTAAGTTACACGTGTTATTTATCTCTATATGGGCTGAAATTGGATAATTTAGTGACTTGTCGGGGCGTCGTAGCGTGCTCCACAGAAACAAAGCTTTCTGAAGATTCTTATGCATAAGTTATTCAGGTTTCCTGACAACCAAAACAATCGGCGTATGTATATTCATCATATATCCGGCTTTTATCGTTAGTTCCGTTAAATGAAGTTTTTTTAATGCGGCAACAATCTTTTTTAACACACTTAAGCCGCCCCAACTGCTGAAGTCTGCACTTCTCATCCTTCTTGCCCATAAGTCTTTACCATTGCTAAGAATGACGGGGGCTTCACCCTTAAAGCTCAACCATTTGTCCATCTTTGCTGGAGTAACAAATTGCAGGGTGTCAAGAAAGGCAGGGTCGCGGCCCAACACCCTGACATAAAGTCTGCCCAAGGGAAGCAGGTTAAAAATGGGCAGCCACGGTATACTGTAATGTCCCTCCCAAAAAGAATTAAAGTTAGGTACGACAAAGATCATTATACCGCCAGGCTTTAATACTCTGTATGCTTCCTGAAGAACAAGAGGCGGATTGTTGACATGCTCCAATACATTAGAAGAATAAACTATATCAAAATAGTTCGATTCAAATGGGATATTTTCGCCAACGGCATCCACAATGCACTCCGCATCCATCCCTCTGCTTTCAAGAATTCTCCTTGCAATATGAAAGCTCATATACTCATCATGCGCTGGCTCAATCCCATACACATTCGCACCCTCCAACTCATGAGCGACAAGCAAAAACATCCCGTAACCGCTGCCTATTTCTAAAAGGCGCTTATTTTGCAGCGATTCAGCGTAGAATTCTTTGATAAGATCAAGCTGTTCCCTTGCGCGCTGTTCACTCAAAAACTCACGGGCAAGTTCATGGGCACCTGTTTTGCGATATTTGCGGCAAAAGTCGGCTACTACCTTAGCCAGCTCTTGTTCAAAAACATGCAGGTCACGCTTTGTAAGCAATGTTGTATTATTGTCTATGTGCTTCATAGAATAGATCCAAATACCGTTTTGCGATTACATCCCAACTTTGGGTTAACGCTGTGGCCCGAGCAGCCATTCCCATGTTGCTCCTTAACTGAGGGTTACTATGTAACAGAACAATTTTCTCTGCATATTCAATTATATTCCGTGATTCTATGATAATTCCGCTTACTCCATTTTCTATCATCTCCTGCCCCTGACAGGAAAATAATATGACAGGTAAACCGCTTGCCATGGCTTGCATAAGCGCTCCAGACATCCCTTCGAAATGAGAGGTTTGCAGATAAATATCGGAACTTCTAAAAGCCTCCGGCATGCGTTTGTAATCTATCCATCCATGAAATATGACCTGCCGCTGGAGTCCTTCTTCGACTACAAACTGTCTTAACTTCTTTTCCAATATCCCGTCACCATAAATATTCAGCCGTATAGAAGTTCCAATTTCTTTAACGGCTAACGAGAAACACTTAATAAGGGAGAGCGGATCTTTTTGTGCAACCAAACGTCCAACAAATATACATTCCACCGCATCGTTAGGATTTTTACAATTTTCGATATCATCATTAGGGCGGAATTTTACAGCATCTACCCCCATAGGAATTACTTTTACGGTCACATCCTTGACGGATTTACAAGATAGTTGAGCCAAACCGTTGGAATTCGCGACCACTGACGCCGCACGCCTCCACAAATATCGCGTTAATGGCATACAGATGGTATGATAAATACCTATTTCATTAGCTAAAAAGCCAGGTACATCTCCTCCCTGGAGAGAGATTACATGAGGAGCAGACTTGCTTGTTGCCAAAAAAAAACCAGCGACCCCTGATGGAATGGCAAAAACACTTAGTACAACATCGGGCCACTGATATTTTATCAATTGTTGGCCTCTGAATATGGCTACGACAATATAAACTATCATTTCAAAAATACTGCACCTATCCAGTTTTTTTCTCATACACCACATGCGTGTCACTCGCAGCCTGCCTATGGTTTTTTCATGGGATAAACCGCGGCAATGTGATGTTAACACATGTACATTATGACCATCTCTCGCAAATTCCTCTGATAGTTTGAGTGCCGTTTGCCCACCACCACCACCTACCGGAGGATATTCATATGTCATGACAAGTATATTCACGTAAATAGGATAACAAGAAATATATTGGAATTGGAAGCGTCAATCGAAAAATCCTATTTTCTCCTTAATTATGTAAACGCCTCTGTTCGTAGACTCGTAATAAATCCGGACTATCAGCTCAGCCAGCAAGCCAATCAGGATAAGCATAGTCCCCATTAGGAAAAGAAGGCTGCTAAGGTGCAAGAGGGGATTATTGATAATCGAAAGTTTGTCGCCTGAGAAGAGTTTCTGGTATACGGTGATTGAAACAAATACGAAAGAGGCAATCACGGATATAATGCCAGTGCCGCCAAATATATAAATCGGTTTTGTTGCGTAGCTTTTCAGAAAAATCAGCGTCAGCAAATCCAAAATGACTTTAAATGTGCGCATAATCCCGTAATTTGTTTTTCCATAAATCCTGGGGTTGTGCTTAACTGGTATCTCAGCAACTTTTGCTCCAGACCATGCTATCAAAATCGAGACAAACCTGTGCATTTCCCCATATAACGAAATATCGCGTAAGGCTTCCCTCCTGATGGCCCTCATGGTGCATCCGTTGTCGTGTAATTTTACATTGGTAGCAACAGATATGATTCTGTTTGCTAAGAGCGACGGTAGCCTGCGGGAAAAAAAGCTGTCATGTCTTATCTTTCTCCATCCTGCCACCATTTCATATCCTTCGTTTAACTTGTCTAAAAACCTGGGAATATCTTCTGCGTCGTTTTGCCCGTCTCCGTCCATGGTTATAACAATATCGCCACAGGAGCTTTCAATGCCGGCTGCAATGGCCGCAGTTTGGCCAAAGTTCCTTTTAAAGCTGATTATCTTTACATGATTATTGCCGGCTCGGAGTTGTTTGAGAACAGATAACGTCCCATCGGTACTTCCGTCGTTAACGTAAACTATTTCATAATCGCCGCTAATGCAACTTATATGATTCAATATCTTGCGATAAAGATCCTCTATATTTTTTTCTTCGTTATATACCGGGATAATAATTGACAATTCCATGCGCTTCTTCCCATAGTTTATACACAAGCAATGTCCATATCTGCTTGCCGTTGTCTCTTTTTCCATTTATATGGTCCTTGACCAGTCCAGCGACCGCCTCATGCCTGAATATCCCATTAGACCATTTTTGCTTCGTCAGGAAGGTATCCTGCAGCAAGCCTCTTAATTCCCCGCGAAACCATTTAGAAAGCGGTATGCCAAACCCTTTTTTCTTACGTCCTATGATATTTGTCGGCAAAATATTTTTCATGGCCTTTTTGAGGATGTATTTTCTACTGAAAATGTTCATTTTCATACGCGACGGCAGCCTGTTAACAAACTCGGCCAGTGATTTGTCAAGGAATGGAGATCTCACTTCAATAGAGTGCATCATGCTGGCCCTGTCTACTTTTACGAGTATATCGTCATGAAGGTAAAGGCTTATATAGTTGTCTATTAGCCTGTCCAGCGGATCATTTGCACGGCGAAATTCTTTCTGAAGCCGTGTTACGTCGTATAACTCGCTTGGATTTGTCATTTCCAAAACCATTTCATTGAGTATGGCCTTTATTGTCCTTTGGGTAAACGAACCTAACCATAAGTTATTTCTCAATTCGATATTATGGCTTGCCTCGGGTATAAAACCCTTCAAAAAATGATTCGCTTTAAAAGATAAACCCACGTTTTTTTCCGACAAAGGGAGCCACGAGGCCATCTTCCTGAGTACGGCAAGCATGCCCTCGGGAAGATGTTCTACCAGCGGAGAGAACCTTTCTGCTAAAAATGTATCGTAACCGGCAAATAATTCGTCGCCCCCGTCGCCTCCCAATACAACTGTAACGTATTGTTTTGCAAAGCCGCAGAGCAGGTAAGTAGGTATTATGGATGGGTCAGCGAAAGGCTCATCCATGTTTTGAATGATAGTGGGAAATATCTCAAGCATTGCTTCCTGGTTTAATGTAGTGCTATGGTGCAATGTCCCTATATGGCTGGCAACCTGTTTTGAGAAAGATGATTCGTCGAAAGAGTTTTCAGTAAAACCTACACTGAAGGTATTCAGAAGCCCATCGGCCAATTCCCTGGCAGCCAGGGCTGCAACGCAACTACTGTCCAGTCCTCCACTCAAAAAAACACCGAGCGCAACATCACTCATAAGACGTTTCTTAACAGCGTGGCTTAACAAGCGGGTGATTTCAGTACAGGCCTCTGGTTCGGAAATCTTTATTTTTGGCTCATAGACTGGCCTCCAATACGTGGCCGGTTCGGGTATATCTTCAGTCTTGCTCAGGCTTACGATTATATAGCTCGCAGCAGACAATTTCTTACAATCTTTAAATATTGAATATGGAGTTGGGACATACTCGTATGCGAGGTATTTGGACAGGGAAGGCAAGTCCACAGTCCGGGCAAAATCGGGGTGCTTTAAGAAGGCCTTGATCTCCGAGGCAAACATAAAGAGGTTCTTTTGCATCGTATAATACAAAGGCTTCTTTCCAAATGGATCCCTTGCCAACAATACTATATTACGCGGCTTGTCAACCAGCGCAAGGCTGAACATCCCGTCAAGATATTTCAGGAAACTAATTCCCCATTTTTCGTACGCATGAACTATTGCTTCAGTATCGGTTTCGGAATAAAACACATGGCCATCGTTAGTAAGTTCCTTTTTCAGCTCACGATAATTATATATCTCCCCGTTTAGCACAACGGCTATCGTCTTGTCTTCATTAAAGATTGGCTGCCTCCCCCTTTGAGAAACATCTATGATGCTCAGGCGTCTGTGGCCAATGCCAACATTACGATAATAGAAGTAACCAGCGTCATCGGGGCCGCGGTGTCTCAAAGCTCCATTCATAGCCTCAATAATCCGGCTGTCGGCGACGGCGCCTTCATTGAAGTTGACTAAGCCGGTTATGCCGCACATTTGAGTGTGCACCAAGTGAAAAATAAATTTATGTTGTATAAAATCATAGACCCGGTTATTCATGGAGGTCGCCTCAATGCGAATTGCCTCACGAAAAAACTACTCGAAATAGAAACGTTGCCTCAACTTATACCCTTCCCCAAAAATCCCCTCAATTCATCCACAGAACCGGCTTTCCTGATAAGATTTTTGATCTCCTCCAAATTTATATCTACAGTAGGTATAGCACGAACCATATTCATTAACTCAAGCCCGGCTGAACCACATTTGAGTTCAAGTCCTAACTCCATGCCCTCAAGTAAGCCTTTCCGTTCGCCTTTAAGCGGCCCCCTACGTTGTCCCCACTGTTCACCTTCAACCAACCCCTGCCTAAACCCCACATCTCTCTAAATCATAGACTAATGCCATAGCCTCTGCCTCCTCACATACATCGTCCTGCAAATCCTCCAACTGAGGCAGGCCTTCCACCTGCCTTATGTACTTGCCCCGGAGCGTTTCCTCCGGCACCAGTTTCCTTAATCTATCAAGTATCTCTCTTACAAACATTGTAACACCTTTCTGCTGATAATTGCATAAAATAGAAATTATCACAATCTTCAGGCTTATCCGAATACCTATCCCCAGTCGCTTATGAAAAAACAGCTCTATGAAAAAAAGGATGCGGCATGAATGCATTGGTGTCCTCTATTGACATCACAGCTCAGTTGAGGCAACGTTTCTCTTTCGTGTAGTTTTTTCGTGAGGCAATTCGATGGGTTGACTGTCGCCGCCGCTTTATGATACACTTAGTCTAAGCAAGGACGGTGGATTTATGAATAAAATAGTTCGTGCGGTGGTACTAGTGTTACTATTTTCCGCGACATTCCCTTTTCGGGTATACGCGGCGGAGTCGTCTTTCACCCAGCAGGACAGAGAAAGGCTGATACACCTTGAAGAAGGTTTAAAGGCTACCAACCAGCGCATTGAAGAAGGTTTAAAGGCTACGAACCAGCGAATTGAAGACATGTCAAAGGCCACTAACCAGCGAATTGAAGACACGTCAAAGGCTACGAACCAGCGTATGGACGACGGGTTTAAGGCCATCAACCAACGCATAGACGATTTGAATCGTCGGATGGGCGATGTGCATGGCCGGATGAGTGACTTATTCGGATTGATGTATGTACTGATAGGCGGGATGCTCACGTTAATGGGTTTTGTCTTGTGGGACAGACGTACCACGCTTGCCCCGGTTGTTAGAAAAAACAGGGAGCTTGAGGACAGAGCAGAGAAAATCGAGAAGGCATTTAAGGAACTTGCCCTAAAAGACCCCAACGCGGCCGAGGCGCTGAAACACTCCGGCCTTTAGTTGCACCAAGCTTTCAATATCAACAGTGCCTGCGTGGCGTTTTATTATCCCTTCCACTATTGATAACCCTAATCCCCTTCCTGAAGCCACTATGGTGAGGACAGCCCAACCGCAGTACTCACTTAGAAAACTAAATAATCTTTATGGGTTCAATACACTCTGGCGAGTTGTTCTTTGTTGAGTTAACCATTGTGGAGACATAGGCGGCCTCCATCTCATCGTCAGGATATGGCCTCAGAAGGCCAGACATGGCGTCTGCCTCATGTCCAAGCCACAAGCCGTAATCACACCTATGGATGATAACCGGCATCCTGTGGTGTATCTTTCCTATCAGGGCGTTTGCTGTTGTGGTTATTATCGTACATGTGTGCAGCACTCCGCCCCCGGCACCTGGGCGCGTACTATACAAACCGGCAAAGCCGAAAGGAGTAGATGCGGCTGATTTCAGGCGTATAAATACAGGGGTCTTCGTGCCAGGGCCACGCCTCCATTCATAAAATCCATTAGCCGCAATCAGACACCTGTGGTCTTTGAACGCCACGCTGAAGGCGCGATTTGCCGCCACAGTCTCAGCACGGGCGTTTATCGCCTTATTAACCGCCGATATGTCTTTGGCCCAATGCGGGACAAATCCCCACCTGCATAGCACAAGCTCCCTCTTGTCATCCTTATTAACGATAGCCGCCACAACTTGTGACGGGGCAACGTTATACGACGGGGCTATGTCCACGCCGCCGCCGGCGTCGAACTCCCGCAGAATCACCCTCGTTTCGCTCGTTCTGACAAAGCGCCCACACATGTTTTTTGGCCTCCGCAACTGCTTAATAATAGAATTGTAGCATAATTGGACTGAATATTATGATGTGCCGCCGACGTTATTGTAAGTAAACAGGAGATAGGGAGGAAAAAAATTTCAGATTGAAGAATTGAACTTTATAAGGGCTTCCCAGTCTATTTTGCCATCTATGCAAAATTCTCTTCCGAACTCAAATGTGAAGACATTTATCAGTTTCGCATATGATTCGTAGAACTCATCGTTCTTTTCTTTTGCTTTATACCCGAGTGGTTCGATTATGTTTATGTATAAGTAATCGTTTCCAGAAATGAATTCCCAAAACCGCTGTCCGCAGAGTTTTAGGTAATCTCCCTTGTCAGGATTATTGTCTTTGCCATAGCAGCAACCGTTTACTGATACAATGTTAATCTTTGATGTGTTTGTACTCAGGATTTTTCTTGCCTTTTTAAAATTATCTTTCATTTTATTGATCTGGCTGCTGTTGCCCCAATTCGGACCAGATTTAATTGTGACAATATACTTTATATCGTCTTTATCGAATTCGAGGTCTATTCCCTCTGCGGATGATTTTTTACCACCATAGACCCCGGCACATATGAAAACAGCCAATCCTTCCAGAAATTCGCCAAAAATGGTTTCTTCTTGTGAAGATAGAAAGGCGTCAAGTACCGTTTTAATTAAATCCTGGGCGGTTAGAATATTTTTTGCTTTGAATAAGTATGGATTTTTTCGCTTTAATATCTGATTCAACCTGAGCTTCTCAAGGTTTTGTATCCTCTTTTTATGAAATACACCAATGTTATATTCCACATATTGTCTTATAATATCTATGTCCGGCTCTTTCATAAGTTAAAATAAACAATATTTTACAGGGGCAATTTTTTCTTTTACCATTTCATAGTATTCATACATGACCTCAATGCCAATTGAGTTTCTCATCATTCGCTGTGCGACAATGACCGTTGTCCCAGAACCCATGAATGGATCGAGGACTGTATCTGCAGCCTTTGTAAACAATTTAATGAACCACTCGGGCAGGGCCTCGGGAAATGCCGCGCTGTGGTCTCTATTGCCGCATTCCGTCGCAAGGTGTATAACATTAGTTGGATATACCTTATCCCTGTTCAACCAATTTGATATGTTTTTGCCAAAATTACTTCCACTCTTTGATAAATCCCTCACCTTGTCTGTGTCGCTTAGATTTCTTAATCTGCCCACTGCCCAGTCACCTACGGGAACCATTACCTCATCCTGATACATGTTAAACTTTTTATTTTTATTAAATTGTAACAGCCTCTCCCATGCGTCCCGAAAACGGTTTGGCCATCTGCCGGGATAACAATTCTTTTTATGCCAGATAAATTCCTCAGTCCAAAGCCATCCCTGTTTTCGCATCTCCAATATTGTCTCAATAACGTATGTATGTCTTTCACCCTCAGCCACCCTCTCTTTGATATTCAATATAAATGTCCCATCTGGTTTTAAGACCCTCAACAATTGAGATGAAATCGGTAAAAACCATTCCACATACCTATCTGGACTGATACCGCCGTAGGTGCTTTTCCTGCTGTCTGCGTAAGGCGGTGACGTAAATATCAAATCAACGGAATTATCCTGTATCCGTCTCAACTCTTCCCCGCAATCGCCGTGTATGATGTTAGTGAATGCTTCCATGTGCCATTTATTATATACCTTTAAAGCGGCAACGTCAAATGGCGGTCAATGCTGGTCGCCGCCGTCCTTATATATAAACCTAAGATAAATAAGGGCTGCCAGATCATACGCAAAATGTGCAGATACCGGCACCGTAACACCGTTAAAATAAATATATAACCCGCCAAGATAAAAACTCATCACCGTGGCAAACAAAAAATACGTCGGTGTCAGAAAATGGAACAATCCGAATATCAGCGACGACCACACAATACCTATCTTGGCCTGAAGCACGCCTCTGAACAGGAACTCCTCACCCATGCCGGCCAAAAGCGATATGAGCACGATGTCAATGGCCTTCGCTCTGGCAAACAACTGCCTTACATCGTTTAATATAACCTTCCTGAAGGAGCTTAAAAAACGAGGCGGTCTTATGCAGACAGAGATAAATAGCCCAAGCGGCAGCAGCGAACAGAGTAACCCCATCACAACATCACGAACAATGTGGTCGTAAGAAGAGATAAAAACAATATTCTTAAAAAATCTGGCCGCCCCTATGGCAAGGGCAAGCAGCCCGCCCTCTGTCAGCAGGGCAAGGGTTAACAGTCTTTTCCTTGTCATCATCTATTTTGGAAACACATCCACACGCTATAGACGCATCGTAATGCCCTTAGAGCTAAGGAACTCCTTGGCCTCTCTTATGGAGTGTTGCCTGAAGTGGAAGATTGAGGCCGCCAGCACCGCGTCGGCCTTCCCATCGGCAAGGGCGTCGTAGAGATGCCCAAGTTCACCCGCCCCGCCTGAGGCTATTACAGGTATGTTTACTGCCTCCGATACCGCGCGGGTCAGCTCTATGTCGTAGCCGATTTTTGTGCCGTCTCTGTCCATACTCGTCAGGAGTATCTCACCGGCGCCAATTTCCTCCATATACCGCGCCCATCTGACCGCGCCTATGCCCTTTGCCCGCCTGCCGCCGTGCGTATAGACCTCCCACGAGGCCGAATCCCCCTGCGTTGTAATATCAAGATATGACAGGGATTCATTTCCCTTCAGCCACTGTGGCCGCCCGTCTGCATCTCCAGTGCCGCTCATATCTGCAATATGCCGTTTCGCATCTATCGCCACCACTATGCACTGGCTTCCGAAGCGTGCCGAGGCCTGAGCTATGAATTCGGGGTTGTTGACCGCTGTGGTGTTTATTGACACCTTGTCGCAGCCGGCGTTAAGCAGGTCACGAATATCGTCAAGAGAGCCTATGCCACCTCCTACTGTCAGCGGGATAAATACGTCTGTTGCGGTCTTTTCCACCACGTCAAGCATTATCTTACGCTTTTCGTGTGAGGCGGTTATATCGAGATAGGTCAGCTCGTCGGCCCCTTGTTCGTCATAAAACACGGCGTTTTCGACAGGGTCACCCGCATCCCGAATGTTTACGAAGTTTATCCCCTTTACAACCCTTCCATCCCTGACGTCAAGACATGGTATGATTCTCTTTGCTATCACAGCAGCTACCACCTCCTGACGAGGGCTATGGCCTCAGCTAATGCGATAGCGCCCGAATAGACCGCCTTGCCGGTTATTATGCCGTACAGGCCGGTTATTGTCATCAGGTGGGCTATGTCCTTTAGTGAAGCTACTCCGCCTGAGGCCGTAACGGGGATATTTACGAGATTGGCTATCTCTGCGGTGGCCTCTACGTTTGGGCCCATGAGCATCCCGTCCTTTGCTATATCCGTATAAATAATCCCCGACGCCCCGGAGTTCTCGACCTCTTTAGCAAGGGTGGCGGCTGTGGTCTCAGTGACCTCCTCCCAGCCCCTGATGGCAACGCGTCCCTTTTTTGCGTCTATGCCAACCACTATCTTATTCGGGTATTTCAGGCACGCCTCACGAAGCAGCGCGGGGTCTTTGATTGCTATTGTGCCAAGGATTATCTTGTCTATGCCGATTGAATCAAGCAGTTCTATCCTCTTTAAATCGCGAATACCGCCCCCTACCTCAAGCTGCACATCAACGGCCGTTCTTATATTTTTTATACTTTCAAGATTTTTCTGTTGCCCGGTAAACGCCCCGTCAAGATCAACTATGTGTATCAGCTCTGCCCCTTCGCGCACCCACCTTCTGGCCGTCTCAACGGGGTCCTCAGAGTATTTTGTCACGTCTTCCTTTCTGCCTTGCAGGAGCCTCACACATGAGCCATCCTTTAAATCTATTGCCGGTATTACGAGCATATTCCCTCCATCACGCAGTCTCTAAATCCTATTGTCATAGCGCTGTTAGTTTAACAGAGGATACCGATAAAGGCAAGCGCCGTATTTTATTTCTATGACCACGCGCCGTATTTATGATTCATATGTAGCATTGGCTTATGATTCGTATGTAGTATTGGTTTATGATTTTATGTCGTATTGTTTGATTTTTGACCGCAGAGTGTTTCTATTTATGCCGAGTATCTTAGACGATTTAAGTTGATTGCCATTAGTTTCTCTTAAGACTATGGCTAAAAGGGATTTTTCTACTTCGGATATTATTGTTTCATAGAGGCCGCCGGTTTTGATTTCGCCGATGTCGGAGAGGTATTTGTTGAGTTTCTCATTAAGAAATTCGTAGATAGAGTATTTGGATGGGACGTCGAGGATTAAATCGTTATGTTGGATAATGGGCGTGTCGGAGAGTATTGCGGCTTTTTTTACGGCAAGGGATAGTTCTCTCAGGTTATCAGGCCAGTCGTAGCCTGTTATGAATTTAATTGCCGTGGCCGAGAATTCTTTGTAGCCGGTTTCGTATTTTTTTTTATAGTAATCAAGCAAATACGAGGCCATTGGCAGCAGGTCTTCTTTCAGTTCCCTTAAAGGCGGCAGTTTTATCTCTATAGATTTAAATATCTTATATAAATCTTCCCGAAAATTACCCTTTTTCACAGAATCGGATAGTTTCTTGCTTGTGGAACCTATGACCCTTGTGTCGGACCTAATAATACGGGTACTTCCGAGAGGGCGGTACTTTTTTTCTACAATAAACTTGAAGAGCTTTGTCTGGAGATTGTCGTCTAACCCTGCAATGTCCTCAATATACAGTGTGCCGCCATTGGTTTTGGCGAGTATGCCGGTCTTGTCTTCCTTCGTGCGGGTGGAGGTGTCCATCTTCCATCCGAAGATTTCCATTTCGGCAATATCAACCGCGGTGCCAGATGTGTTTATTGTTAGAAAGGGCTTGTGTTTCCTTTGACTTTCTGAGTGAATCCTTCTGGCGATGAGTTCTTTTCCAAAGCTGTCCTCGCCGCTTATCAACACGCTTATGTTGTTTAATAAAGCCGCTTTTTCAGCGTCTTTCACCGCCTTAAGCATCTTTTTATTTTTAGCTAAGAATAAAGCTTCAACTTCCATTAGCCGGAGTACAGATAAAACGTGGAGAGATTTACGGGTGAAGGGGGGTTACCCCCCTTCGTCTTTAATCCTTTATGCGTCCGATTTTTTAACAAAGACATCCGGCTTCCATCTGCCGAAGGAATGCAGCTTCTTTCCCCAGTAATGACGCCACGTCTCAGAACCGGAGACGGTCTCGACCACGCCGTAGTTACTTGATGCGTGAACGAAATGCACCGTGCCGAACAGGACTTTCGTTATGACCCCGACATGGTATATTATATTGTGCTTTCTACCCTTGGAGAAAAAGATGAGGTCGCCGGGTTTTAGGTCCCATAGTGAAACATACTGGCAATTCTCTCGTAAATCCTGTGAGGAAATGCCGTTTGGCGCAAAATCATAATCGGTCCCGATTAAGCTGTTCCTTGTTATGGCGTTGACGAGGTTAGAGCAGTCAGACTCGCCGGTAGTGTCGGGATTTGAGGCGCTTCGATAGCCCATACCGATGTACACCCTTGATATAAATGGGACATTTTGCTGTAAATACGAAAAGACGTTAGTTCGCATCTTCCTGAAAAAACCGGTTTGTTGCCCTGGACTATCGTCCTCTGTCAACTGGTCTACCTTACATGTCTGGCCAACGGCAGCCGGGGAAGAATTCCTTGACGCAAAGGCCTGCCCTGAGACTACGCTGCAACACACTAAGACGAGTACAATCAGAATAAATAATTTCTCTCTCATGCCTATGATACCTCCTTATAAAATGATGGTAATGAGCCAAACTCACCTTTTTTACTACAACCATTTGATATTTATGATTAATCGGTTTAACGCTGCTACGTAAAACCCTATCATTATGCAATTAAAACATAACGCCTGTCTGTATGTCAAGAGCTTTTTTTAAAATAAATATTATAACTCGACGTAATCAAGGTCTTTGCCGAAGGTCTCCTCAAGATGATAGTATGCGTAAAAGGCAATGGCTATGCACAATATGCCGACGACCGCTCCTGCCTTTAGTATTCCTATATACTCCCTCGCAAACTGAAAGACAGCGGTAATTGGTATAACCATGCCGCGAATTATATTTGGCACAGTGGAGGCCACAGTCGCCCGTATGTTTGTGCCAAACTGCTCTGCCGCTATGGTTATAAATATTGCCCAGTAGCCCACGGCAAAGCCAATGAAGCCGCAAAACGTATAAAACACCGCACTACTGACTCCGCCAAGCATAAAGAACCCTCCTACCGCGGCTGAACTGAGAATAAGAAACAACAACACGACCTTTCGTCGGCTGTGAAGGTATTGACTCAAAAAACCGCTGCCAAAGTCCCCCAATGCAAGGCCCATGTAACAGAACATCAGGGCCTCACCGGCATTGACCTTGCCTGAGACATTCATCGCCGCGGCAAACTCAGGCGACAGTATTATCAGTATTCCCACAGAGAACCATATTGGAAGCCCTATCAGGATGGTCTTCATGTACTTGAAAAAACACCTCTTGCTGGTAAACAGCATGAGGAGGTTTCCCTTGCTGACATTGCTTGACGCCATATCCTTATACATCCCTGATTCGCAGACGCCAATTCTCAGTATGAGCAGCGCCATGCCAAGTCCACCTCCGATTAGGTAGGCCATCCTCCAATCAAACGTCTTTGCGATCTCATTAGCTAAGATGGCACCCAAAACCCCGACGGTGGCGACAATCATAGTTCCATAGCCTCTGACGCCTTTGGGCAGGTTTTCCAGCACGAGCGTGACCCCGGCACCAAGCTCTCCGGCCAGGCCTACACCGGCTATAAATCTCCATAGGGCGTAGCCCCCTGTGGAGCTAACATAGGCATTGGCGATATTCGCTGTGGAGTACAAAAATATTGACCCGAAGAGTATCTTTACCCTTCCCTGTTTGTCCCCGATTATCCCCCATAAAAACCCGCCAAGGAGCATTCCCGCCATCTGCATGTTGAACAGGAAAATCCCCTTATTCAGTATCTCCGATGCCTCTACCCCGATAGCCTTAAGGCTCTGAACCCGCACAATCCCAAAGAGAATGAGGTCATAGATGTCAACAAAATACCCAAGCGCGGCAACTATCACAGGAACCGAAAAAATATCTCTGCTAAAACCGGCTCTCTCAGGCTCGTTCATCGGTTAATTATACACAAAGAAGGGCAAGTCCGCAAATTGCCTCACGAAAAAAAAACGGTGGAATATAGGCTGCTGACATCTATTCTCAGACTAAACCGCTTGTTTTTTAGTATTAAGAAATATTACCATATATTACTATGAAGGCAACTAAAGTAATGATCTCGGCAAAAGTGGACAGGAATGTGTTTGACACCCTTGATGTCTATGCTAAGGAGCTGCAGGTAAGCAAAAGTTGGATAGTTCAGCAGGCATTGAAGCAGTATTTCGACAAGTATGATGAGTATTTAGGCGACATGCGGGTTGCGTCTCTCTCTGAAGGTATCTCTCACGAGGATGTGTTAAAAGAATATGGCTTACCGCATTGAATGGGATATTCGGGCATATAGGGAACTGAAGCAGATTGAAACAAAAGCAGCCGTAGAAATCCTCAATGCCCTGAATAAACTCTATGAAAATCCCCGTGAGACTGGAAAGATGCTGGAAGGAAAGTTCAAAGGAAAGTACCGCTTACAGGTCGGCGATTACCGTATTATTTACTGGATAGAGAAATCTACAGTGTGGATTGTATCTGTTGGGCATAGGAAAGAAATATACAGATGACAGGAAATGTGACGATTGCTATAATACATCCATAGTGAAGTTTGACAGCCCAAACGCGATAGACAAAACATGGCAAAATTTACGAGAGTTACTCCCCTTCGTCTTTAATCCCTTTCAAAGAGCTGCTGCGCCATAATATTGGAAGCAGTGCCGCAGACAGATAATAACCAATCTCGGTCGGGCAGCTATATCGCACACTCGCCGTTGTTACCGCGGACGTAAGGAGCGCCGACAACAAAGGTGCCGCACACAGTGCCGCGATAATAAACGCATCCCTATCCATAAACCTTCGCCGCACTAATACCAATACTCCATACGCCGTCACCACAAAATACACGCCCACCCACAGGACATTTCTGAAAATCAGCCAATGATAGCGCTGATATATAATGCTTGCCGCCATCAGCGGGGTCTTCACATCGTTGACTGACAAAAGCGTGGTTACGTTATCACCAACACCAGCATGGAACAGAAATACGTTTTCCATCTCAGGCGGAAACGGGCGCAGGTATTCGTTTAACGTCCACGCGATGACTGCCCGGTCGCCCAGGGGCTGCCTGTCTGATGACTCGCGAATCGTGTTATGGTAGGCAATTAACGCATAGGCCGCGTATGGAATGATTTTTTCGTAGATATTCTTGCCCCCTTCAATGCCGGCCTCCTCAAGCCGTATGTTTGTGAGGTAATACCCGAACATTACACCCACAAACTTCATGTATATCAAAGGGTGGTTTTTAATCTGAGCCATCGCAATGTCGTTTAAGACCGGATACAAGCCCATCATCGGCGTGGCAGGGTTGGCCTTTTTGGGCTTCACCGTCCTTAGAAACTCAAACGTAATGGCCAGATTATACGCATATGTTGTTTCAAAGGCATCGTGCAGCGCCCCGATGTTCCACGAATCCCTTACAATACGCCTCTGCTCATCGGAGACCCGCTTGTTGACGCTTTCGACGATTGCCTTATTTACATCGGCTGATAGCCTTCCCTCAGCCTGCATAAAGGGTATCGTAAGGCTGAAAAGATTGTGCGGACCAAATGGCGATACCGTAAATGAGCCAATTGTGAAGCGGTTATACCCAGCCAGAATGACAAGCATCATGGCACAGGGGACTATCAGCGCGGCTATCGTCTTCTTAGGGTAACGGTTCCTGATAAGCAATGCCCCCGCCGCTGCCCCGATTAGTAGTATAAACAGACCCGCCGGCCTTATCCATACAATATAGCCCATTATAAACGAAACCGCCATCCACGTTAATGCCCTTTTGTTGTGGAGGGCCAGTATTAAGAAGGCATAAAACAAGACCAAAAAACTTATGTAGAGACTCTCGGCCATATAATTTGACTCATACCAGAGAAAGGTTATAGATGTCGAATATCCCGCAATCGCGATGGCCGCGTAAAGGGCCTCACCGGGATATTTCCTGTTTATGACATAGAGCAAAAAAAGCAGCGAAGATATGCTTATAATGCCCTGAATCAGCACAATCGTTAAATCAGAAGGGTTTGTAAATATCTTAAATAACATGACAATGAACAGTGGGTAGCCGGGCGTTCGATGGTCAAACAACGGCCACGCACCGTGCAACATAAAATACGCCGGCCTGGCATATGTCCAACTGTCAGGCGTCAGCGTCACCATCGGGTAATAGAGATAAAACGGCAGCCGTGTCAACAGAAAAGGCACGACGACAACCGCGAAGGCTATAACACCCCTGTATCTGTCAAGACGCCCGGAAAGGGGCGACCCCTTGATAAGGTTGCTTAATTTTTCTAACAGGGCGCCAACTCCCCTGAGACCGCTTGTGTATTTGTCACCGCGACAAATACCGCGCCGGATTTTCCGTAACGCACCTCATTATTTTATCTTCGCCAAATCCGAGCCGCATAAGCCGCACTGCTGACTCCATTATGGTAGCGGCACCGCCAAGCAGGGTGTTATTTGCGCCGGTAATTGCAGCGTTAACAGTCCCCGTTTCCTTAACCGAATCAGAGACGATGATTATCTTATCCGGCGGTTTGGCGGCAAATATCAGCTCAATAGTACCGCGATGGAGATGGTATGGGTCGGCTATCACCTCGACATAGACCTCCCTGTTTGAAAGACCGAAGCCGACAAGGCCAGGCTCCCTGTGGTGAAACGCCCCAGTGGCGTTAAACAAGTGCGTAATGCCCCGCGCACCGGCGTTAAACGCGGCCTCAGCCTCCGCGTAAGTCGCGTTTGAGTGTCCCATACTGACGATTATTCCCATATCTGTAACAGACCTTATCAGGTCAACCGCGCCGTCAAGCTCGGGGGCTACCGTGATTATTTTTACTATGTCCTCAAAGCCCCCAATAAGCTCATCAAGGGCGCGCCCTGTGGGTTTGATGAATGCCGCGCGCTTTAAGGCGCCGCACTTGTCGGGATTGAGAAAAGGCCCCTCCAGATTCACCCCAATAATGGCCGACTGTGCGGTTAAAGTGCCGCTGCCCTGTTGCTGAGTCTCCATCGCCTCTTTTATGGCCGCCATGTGAAGGCGCATAGTTTGAATATCGTCGGCATAGACGGTTGGCACTATCTCATTAACGCCGCTGTTCATCTGAGTCTCAGCTATTTTCAGTATCTGCTCTGCTGAGGCTGTCCTTGTATCAAGCCCTCCAATGCCGTGCGTGTGAATATCAATAGTTGTGCCGCTCATCAATTATCTATCCCCTTGCCGCTGCCAGTAAGCCCCCTGTAAAGTAAAATCCCTGATGCCAGCCCTAAAACCGCGTATATTATTCCCTCTGTTAATCTTTGTAACAGCAACATCCCCACACTAAGCGTAAGGGCGTAAACAAAGGCCGTACCCGTCAGCCATTCCCATATAGGGGAGCGGTAGGTGGAGGCCCTGACGCTTGAGGCGGGCAGTTTCTTTTCAATAGCCCGCCAGCCTATGCCGCCAGCCCAAACGCGCTTATAGAACTCGATAAGTTTCCCCTCGTCTGACGGCCTCGTAACCAGCGTAACTATGACCCACACCGCGGTTGATATAAATATGATAAAAAATAGTTTCCCGAAATACGGCGCCTGTGGATAGTTGATAAAAATAACCGCCGACACAATCGTCGAGGCCAGCATGGCAGATATCTCACTCCACGGGTTAACGCGCCACCAGTACCATCTCATAAGGAACACCAGCCCTGTGCCGCTTCCAAAGGCCACAAGAAACTTAAACGTCCCTACTATGGACTCAGAAAAGTAGGTGACAACCGCCGTCAGCAGAGACAGCAGGACAATAGAGACCCTTGTTGCCGCCAGATAGTGCCTTTCAGTTGCCTTAGGGGCGATAAAACGCATATAGAAGTCCTTCATAAAATACGCCGATGAGAGATTCAAATAGGTCGCTATTGAAGACATAAAGGCGGCAAAAAAGGATGCAAACATCAGACCCCTTAACCCGTTGGGAAGCAGCTCAACGGCCATAATGGGATATACAGATTCGTTGTCCTTCGCGTTTGGATAGAGGATCAATGACGCAAGGGCTGCCAGTATCCAGGGCCACGACCTCAGGGCATAGTTGGCGACATTGAAAAAAAACGTCGCCCCAACGGCATCCTTTTCGCTCTTACAGGAGGCCATTCGTTGTACTACCACACCGCCCCCGTCAGAGGAGTATTTAGCCCACCAGCTCAGCCCCATGTAGGCGGCAAACGTCAGTACGGGTATTCCCAACAGGCCAGTCTCAAACGATGGGAAAAAGTCCAGATAGTGATTCCCCCCGCCGATGGCCGAAACCTTGCTTGTAAGGGCGGAAAGTCCGCCAACCTTATTGACCGTTATGACGGCAAGTATTACAGAGCCGACCATAGCCAGAATAAACTGAAAGAAATCCGTTATAATCACACCCCAATAACCCGCAAACAGGGAGTAAAAAATCGTAACCCCGCTTGATATGAATATCGCCGTCCATTTATCCCACCCCAGTCCGGCATCCAGTATCTTTACCATCGCAAGTATTATCTGCGCCTTGATAATAGTGTGAAGGAACATGGAAAAATATATCGCCTTAAACCCCCTCAGAAACGAGGCCGATTTCCCTGAGTAGCGCATCTCCGTCAGCTCCACATCGGTCATGACCCCTGCGCGCTTCCATAGCTTGGCGAAAACGGTTACAGAGAGCATCCCCGTCATCAGGAAACACCACCACTGCCAATTTTCATAGACGCCGTTTGAGCGTATCAGGGCGGTGATATATAGCGGAGTATCTGAGGAAAACGTAGTGGCAACCATCGAAGTTCCGGCAAGCCACCAGGGAAGCCGCCTTCCGGAGAGAAAAAATTCCTCCGTTGAGCTTGAGGCCCTCTTCGTGAAGTAAAGCCCCAGTACCAGCGAGATGACAAAATACCCCAATACAATTGCTATATCCGTATGTGACAGGTGCATGAGGGATATAATAACAACAATAGTGTACCGAAAGTCTATGTATCAGGGCAATCGCATTTGAAAAATAAAGCAGAAGATACCTATACAATCATTTCGGCCTTGTCCCTTTCCGTCATTCCGGCCTCATTTTGTCATTCCGGCTTGCCGGAATGACAGACAAAGAAAGAGCGGTCTGGAAATCATTCCAACTTCCCGTGAGAACTTGTTTTATTCGTTAGAACAAAAATACCGTGGATTTTTTCATTTCCTGGTAATGCCGTATATTATTGTCAGAGTCTCCATCTGACCCGGCCCGCCTGATATATTTATTTTGTTTTTTGGGGGTGTTTCGTTTATAATACCCACTGATATGATAGGAATCAGAAACAATCTCCCGCTCAGGCCATGCGGGCATTAGACGACAAAGCGCCTCTTCGCGTAGGTCTCATAGGCGTCGGGTATTTCGGTAAGCACCACGGGCGCATCGTCTCGGAGCTGGACGGGGCTGTCCTGACCGCCGTATGCGACGCTGATTTATCACGCGCAGAGGAGGCCGCCAGGCGCTATACCTGTCAGGCATTTACCAGCGTTGAGCAGGCGCTGCCCCTTGCGGATGCCTTTATCATAGCAACCCCCACGCAGACACACAACGCCATTGCCATGAAGTGTCTGCGGGCAGGCAAGCATGTGTTTGTTGAAAAGCCCATAACCGGCGGCGTTGATGAGGCCGATCAATTAATAGACGAGGCCAATGCGCGCGGCCTCACACTTCAGGTTGGCCATGTGGAAAGATATAACTCTGGATTCAGAAACCTGTGTGCGTTACTGGATGCACCGGCATATATTGAGACCCAACGCCTGTCGCCGCTTATTGAGCGGGCGGTGGGAATTGATGTTACCCTCGACCTGATGATTCACGACATTGACATCGTGCTTTCCATTTCTAACTCGCCGGTTAAATCAATAAACGCCGCGGGGGCAAGTGTCCTGACCAGCCGCATAGACACGGCAAAGGCGTGGATTGAGTTTGAAAGTGGCATGAAGGCATTCTTATCTGTTGGCAGGTTATCCAGCGATAAACTGCGGACATTAAGGGTATCACAGAGAAATGAACTGCTGTTTTTGGACTATCAAAGCGGCATGATAACGAAATATATAAAAAACGGCTCTTCAATAAAGGCAATCCCCCTGGATGTACCGCCTATGGCGGAGCCTCTGAAGGAAGAACTCAGGAGTTTTGTTGAGAGCGTTTTAACGGGGAAGACTCCGATGGTAAGCGGAGAGTGCGGGCGGGAGGCTCTATCCCTTGCCCTAAGGATTGGATCAATAATAAGGGAAAGTGTGAGCAGTGTGATGATATGATACCTATGTTGGATTTGAGAAAGGAGTTCCTTGATATTGAGGACGAGGTAGTTGGCGCGGTGATTGAGGTGCTCAAGGGTACGAGGTATGTATTAGGCCCGGAGGTGGAGGCGTTTGAGCGGCGGCTTGCGCAGTATCACGGGCTGTCCTACGGGGCGGGTGTGGGTTCAGGAACTGGGGCGCTGTTTTTGAGCCTCGCCTCTTTGCCAATCTCACCGGGCGATGAGATCATTACAACGCCGTTTACTTTTTTTGCCACCGTGGAGAGCATTCTCTATGTGGGCGCAAAGCCGGTCTTTGTTGATATTGACAATAAGACACTTAATATTGATGTAGATTTAATTGAGCGGAAGATTACAAAAAAGACTAAGGCAATCCTGCCTGTGCATCTTTTCGGGCTCCCGTGCGATATGAAACGCATCATGGAGCTGGCAAAAAAATATAACCTGTATGTAATTGAGGACTGCGCGCAGTCATTCGGCTCTTCAATAGATGGCAGGCTCACCGGCACGTTTGGCGACGCGGGGTGTTTTAGTTTTTATCCGAGTAAGAATCTCGGCTGCTATGGCGACGGGGGGGCGGTTGTCACTAACAATCAGGAAATGTATGAAACAATTCTGGCCCTCAGAAATCACGGCTCAAGGGGAAACTACATTCACAGCGTAGTTGGCTTTAACAGTCGGCTTGATGAGATTCAGGCGGCAATCCTGTTGATTAAACTTGATAAGGTCGGGGGCAACAACGCCAAAAGAAGAGAAAACGCCGCCCTCTACACGTCCATGTTAAGCAGTACTGTGATGTGCCCTTATATTCCACAGGGATACACAAGCAATTATCATCAGTACACAATACGCTCGGCTCATAGAGATAAAATAAAGGACGCGCTTCACGACGCGGACATCTCCTCGGTAGTCTATTACCCGCTGCCGATACACCTGCAAAAGCCGTTGGGGCAGTTCGGTTTCAAAAAGGGGGATTTCCCTGTTGCCGAGACGGCCGCCGCACAGGTGCTGTCGCTTCCCGTGTATCCCGGTCTGTCTGAAGAGGCAATCGGGAGGATTGTCCAAGTAATACAGAAATGCCTGTAAGGGTTATGATAATTGCGGGGGAGTCGTCGGGCGAGCTGTATGGAGCAATGCTTGCCGTAAGGCTCAAAGAAATGTGGCCGGGATTATTGCTTTTAGGCATAGGCGGAGAGAAAATGGAGGCCGCCGGTGTGGAGCTTCTAAGTACAATCAGCAGTGCCTTTGGCGGTGTGGGGGCGTTGTCGTCTATCAGGCATTTGATAGCCTCGTACAAAAAAGTCAAAGACATATTCAGGACGATACGCGTGGATGTGGTAGTGCTTATTGATTTCCCTGATTTTAATCTGAAGGTGGCAAAGGCCGCAAAGAAAAGCGGCATAAAAGTCCTCTACTACGTAAGCCCCCAGGTGTGGGCGTGGAGAATGGGACGCATAAAAAAAGTGGCGCAGCGAAGCGATGTAATAGCCGCCATTCTTCCCTTCGAACCTGAGATTTACGCTAAGGAAGATGTGCGCTGCGAGTTCGTAGGCCACCCCATCGCAGAGGAGTTAAAGACCCATGTGGTTGACAAAGACGCTATTATGAGGGAGTTTTCCCTGGATGCCGGGCACCCCATAGTAGGGATACTTCCTGGAAGCAGGGCCGGCGAGCTGAACAGGCACCTGCCCGTGCTTATAGATACCATAAAAATACTGAAATCGCGCCACCCTGAGTTCCAATACCTCATGCCAATTGCCCCAAATCTGGCAATTGGCGAGTTTGGCCAGATGTTTGTGGAACTAGCGGCTCTGGACGTAAAACTTGCCGATGGACGGGCGGTTGAGGTGCTGTCAGTATGTGATTTGGCCGTGGTGAAATCCGGGACGGCCGCGTTTCAGGCCGCGCTCATCGGTGTGCCGATTGTGGTAATATATAAGATGGCCGCTCTGGACTATAATATAATTAAAAGGATAATTGATGTGAAATACATAAATCTCGTTAATCTGATTTACGACGCCCCCGTGGTGAAGGAACTTATTCAGGAGATGGCCGTCCCTGAGGCTGTGGCGGATGAGTTAATAAAACTGTATGAAGACGATGATTTGCGAAACGAGACGCTTGAAAAATTTAAACGCCTGAGGGAGATTTTCGACCAGAAAAATCCGACAAACCGGGTAGCCGAGCTGATTGCGGATTTAATTGCATAAACCAATGTTCTTTATCTACCGCATGTTATATTTTCTCGCCCTCTTAGTGATAGTGCCGGTTGAGTATTTCAAGAGACCTAAGGGATTAAGGCGAAGCTGGTTTTTGGAGAGGACGGGCCGGTATCCTGTTGTCTTGTCAAGAAAAGCCGCCCCATCTGATAAAACACCCACGGTTTGGATTCACGCGGTATCTGTGGGGGAGACCATAACGGCCATTTCGCTGATACGCCGTATCATTGCTGAGATAACCCCCAATATCATCCTTTCAACAGTGACCGACACCGGTCGCCAGACGGCAAAGGAGAAACTCCCCGATGGCGTAGAGGTTATCTATGTGCCGTTTGACACGCCGTCTGCGGTAAGGCGGGCAATTAAGGCAATAAATCCGGCCGTATTTATCGTCATGGAGACCGAGTTGTGGCCGTGCATTTTTAAGGAGATGCGACGGGAAAACATTCCTGTTGTGATACTAAATGGCCGCATATCTGAAAAGTCCTTCAAGGGCTATAAGAAAATCAGATTTTTTATGAAAGGGGTTCTGCGTACTGTAACACTTTTTGGTATGCAGGGCGCGCAATACTCAGAGCGAATCATAGCAATGGGGGCAGACAAGGCGTCAGTAAAGACACTGGGGAATTTCAAGTTCGACACCGCTCCGTCGCCAGTAATCCCGCCGTGGGCGTTGAGGCTTTCCCATCCCGCCCTTGTAATCGGCAGTACGCACGAAAAGGAAGAGGCCATTGTGTTAAGCGCGGTAAAGAGGCTTATGGCCAGTATCGGGGGACTTTCGGTGGTGTTAGCCCCGCGGCATCCGAGGCGGTTTGACGAGGTTGGCGCGATATTGAAATCGCTTGATATACCCTTCGTAAGGAGAAGTGAGATAGTAGATACTGAGGAGGCAGGAGTATCAGTAGTTCTCCTTGATACAATAGGGGAGCTGGCGTCGGTTTACGGGGTGGGCGATGTGTGTGTAATGGGAGGGAGTTTTGTACCAAAGGGCGGGCACAATCTGCTTGAGCCGGCCTTCTGGGGAAAGCCCATAGTGTGCGGCCCTCATATGGAGAACTTCCCGATGGCGGGGGAATTTATGGCCGCCCATGCCGCTGTTGCCACTGGCGCGGGGGGGCTTTATGAGGTGCTTTTCGAGCTGCTTTCAAACGAGGCAAAGAGGATTGAAATGGGCAAAAGGGCAAGTGAACTCTATCAAAGAAACTCCGGGGCTATCAGTAATGCCATCAGGGAATTAAAAACAATCATGGGTATTCGATAAGTGTAATACCAAAATAGAAATGTCCTATTCTACCAAAGTAGAAATGTCCTAAAG
>NZ_JBJUSG010000015.1:0-37209 GCF_046044395.1 Candidatus Magnetominusculus dajiuhuensis
AACTGGACGCCTTTGAGACTGATACCTTCCCTTTCCTCATCATCATGAACCTCCTTGTTTCGGCCCATTATGACACCTGCTACTTCCCCTGTAAAGATGGGGTTTTCTTGACGCTTACTTCGATAAAGAATGCCCTCATATTTTGCTATTGCGCGATTCGCCAGGCCGATTGACGGGATTAACGCCTCAAGGTTCACCCCCGTTGTCAGGGGAAGTTTATCAGGGATATAAGGTTTCATTTTGTGTAAAGCAGATTATCCACTATTTTCTTTGTGTAAAGCATTTTCCCGTTTACTTTACACAAAACCATTCAATTATGTGGTCACTCCTTGTCCTTTTCGGCGACCTTGCCGATGCCGACTATGGCGTTTTCCTTGCCCACGTCCATTACCTTTACACCCTGTGTGTTTCTGCCTATGACGTTGATGGCGTCTACGGATGTGCGAATCATCTTGCCAGCCTTTGTGACTATCATTATTTCGTCTTCGTCTCTTACCTGTAACAGGCCTATTACATTGCCCCCTTTTTCGGTAACCTTTATGGAAATAACCCCGTGCCCGCCACGGCTTTGTACATTATATTCATTTGTTTTCGTCCTTTTTCCAAAACCAAGCTCCGTAACGGTCAGAAGCGACGTCCTCTCTTCGATAACCTCGGCGGCTACGGCCTCGTCTCCTTCCCTTAGTCTTATGCCTCTTACTCCCCTTGTGCTTCTGCCTGTTGGCCTTACGTCGTCTTCATTAAAGCGAATCGCTATGCCAAAGCTGCTGCCAATAAGTATGTCCGACTTCCCGTCTGTCACCCTTACGGCTATCAGCTCGTCGTCATCGTCTATGTTTATGGCAATAACACCCTTGCCGCGTGGGTTGCTGAACTCCTTCAGCTCGGTCTTTTTTACTATCCCCTTTTTTGTAAACATCATTAAATACCCTGTGTCGAAGCCCTTCACGGGCAGGGCTGTGGCTATTTTCTCGCCCGATTGCAGTTGCAGCAGGTTCACTATGGCCTTGCCCTTTGCTGAGCGGCCCGCCTCTGGTATCTGGTAAATCTTCTGCCAGTAGAGCCTGCCCAAATTCGAGAAAAACAGGATGTAGTCATGCGTGGAGCCTATGAACAACTGCTTTACGTAGTCCTCTTCGCGTGTCTCCATGCTTAGGGAACCTTTGCCCCCGCGGCGCTGCCTGCGATACTCGGAGATGGGATTTCTCTTTATATAGCCATTGTGCGATACGGTAATTACCATCTCCTCTTCGGTAATCAGGTCCTCGATAGAGATTTCCTGGATGTCGGACACTATTTCAGTGCGCCGCGCATCAGAGTATTTTTCATTTATCTCGGTGAGTTCAGCTCTGATTATCTCGTCTATGAGGGCGGTGCTGCCCAAAATTGCGGTAAGCCTCTCTATCTCTTTTATCACCTCGTTGTATTCGCTTACGATTTTCTCTCTCTCAAGGCCGGTGAGGCGCTGCAGGCGCATGTCCAGGATAGCGGCGGCCTGTATCTGTGTCAGCGGGAATGATGTGGTCAGGCCGAGTTTTGCCTCGTCGGGCGTCCTTGCCGCCCTGATTAGTTTTATTATCGCGTCAAGGTTATCAATGGCTATCTTCAGCCCCTCTAATATATGGGCGCGCTCCTGGGCCTTTCTGAGGTCAAACCGCGTCCTTCGGATGATAACGTCCCGTCTGTGCTGCAAAAACTCCATGAGAATTCGCTTAAGGCCCATCACATGCGGCTGCCCGTGGGACAGGGCCAGCATTATTATCCCAAACGTCACCTCCATCTGCGTATGCTTATAGAGGTTATTCAATACCACCTGGGGCATTTCGTCTCTCTTTAGTTCAATAACTACCCTTATGCCGTCGCGGTCGGATTCGTCTCTGAGGTCGGAGATGCCCTCAATCTTTTTCTCACGCACGAGTTCGGCGATTTTCTCCATCAATCTGGCCTTGTTTACCTGATACGGCATCTCATCAATTATTATGCTCTCACCGCCTCTGGCGCGTTGCTCAAAGGAGGCCTTTGCCCTTACGCGGATTTGCCCCCTGCCTGTTTCGTATGCGTCCCTGATTCCCTTAAGGCCAAAGATTATTCCACCTGTGGGGAAGTCCGGCCCTTTGATATAGCGCATCAGCGCGAGCACATCTATCTCAGGGTCGTCAACCAGCTTTATCAGCGCAGTGACCACCTCGCCAAGGTTGTGCGGGGGGATGTTTGTTGCCATACCTACGGCTATGCCGGCGGCACCGTTTATTATAAGGTTCGGTATTGTGGATGGCAGGACAAGAGGCTCCTCTGTGGTCTCGTCAAAATTGGATTGGAAATCCACCGTCTCCTTGTCAATATCCCTAAGCAGTTCCTCGGCAATCTTCGCCAGACGCGCCTCCGTATATCTGTATGCCGCCGCCGGGTCGCCGTCCATTGAGCCAAAGTTCCCCTGCCCGTCAATAAGCGGGTAGCGCATGTTAAAGTCCTGGGCCAGCCTCACAAGGGCGTCATATACGGCGCTGTCGCCGTGTGGATGATATTTCTTTAACACCTCGCCCACAACACCGGCACACTTGGAATACCTCCTCGTTGAGAGCAGCCCCTCGCGAAACATCGCATAGAGAATCCTCCTCTGAACCGGTTTCAGGCCGTCTCTGACCTCAGGAAGCGCCCTGCCTATGATTACGCTCATGGCGTAGTCAAGGTAGCTTACCTTCATCTCCTCTTCAATGCTTACTTGTATGGTGGACATTCTAAATTATCTCCTGTGTTCTATATGTCTATGTTCCGGGCCTCAAGGGCATGTTTTGTTATAAAGGCCTTCCTTGGCTCTACCTGGTCTCCCATCAATATCGTAAACAGCCCGTCAGACTGCACCGCGTCATCTATGGTTACCTGAAGGAGGATGCGCATTTCCTGGTCCATCGTGGTCTCCCAGAGCTGCTGGGGGTTCATCTCGCCAAGGCCCTTGTAGCGTTGGATGTTCAGGCCCTTTTTTGCCGCCTTCATTATGAAGTCCAGCAGTTGCGCCGTGGTGTCAAACTGTTGCTCCTGCCCCTGATACCAGAGCGTGTATGGCGGCTCTCCGAGTTCCTCCACAATAGTGTAATATGACCTCAGCTCCTTAAACTCCGGGCAGCGCACGAACTCCGCGTTGAGATTCAGTGTGTTTGACTTTCTGGTTATCGCGGAGGAGTGGCTCAGGTGTTCGGCGTCAAACTCAATCTCGCCGACTTCGGTTTCTGTCAGCTCTTCTTTTAACTTCGACATTAAATTTGCCAGCGCCGCCTCGTTTTTCAGGATTGCCTCCAAATCTGTTACTCTGAGCAGGTATTTCAGTACATCGGCGTCTTTACGCCTGCGACAGTGCCACTCTATGAGTTTTTCAAAATTCACAAGGCGCTTTAAATATGGTAAGAAGGCCTTCCCCTTTATCCTGTTGCCCTTTACTGAGACCTCCAGTTCACTTGCGACCAGCTCATAGAGCATGTCCTGGAGCTCGGCGTCGTTTTGAATGTACTTCTCTGTCTTGCCCTTTTTTACCTTGTAAAGCGGTGGCTGGGCGATATAGAGATAGCCACGCTCAATTACCTCTGGCATCTGGCGGTAAAAAAATGTCAGCAGAAGCGTGCGTATGTGCGCACCGTCAACATCGGCGTCTGTCATAAGGATTACCTTGTGGTAGCGCAGCTTTGCAATATCAAACTCATCTGAGCCGATGCCTGTGCCGAGGACGGTTATGAGTATGCGAATCTCCTCAGAGGACAGCATCTTGTCAAACCTTGCCTTCTCGACATTGAGGATTTTACCCCTTAGGGGCAGGATTGCCTGAAACCTCCGGTTGCGGCCCTGCTTTGCTGAGCCGCCCGCTGAGTCGCCCTCTACAATAAATATCTCACTGAGGGCGGGATCTTTTTCAGAGCAGTCGGCAAGTTTGCCGGGTAGGCCGAGGTCCTCAAGGGCGCCCTTTCTGCGTGTCAGCTCACGCGCCTTTCTCGCGGCGTCGCGTGCCCTCAGCGCCTGGACGGCCTTGTCTATTATCTTCCTTGCCGCCGATGGGTTTTCCTCAAAATATATGCCCAGGGCCTCGTTCGATATAGACTCCACGATTCCCTTGACGTCCGTGTTGCCAAGTTTCATCTTTGTCTGCCCCTCAAACTGGGGATTGGGCAGCTTTACGCTGATAACCGCGGCAAGGCCCTCTCTTACGTCTTCGCCTGAGAGCGACCCGGTCTTTAAGAGGCCGGTTGAGGAGATATACGTGTTAGTGCTCCTGGTCAGGGCCGCCTTAAAGCCGCTCAGGTGAGTGCCGCCTTCTCTGGTGTTGATATTATTGGCGAATGAATATATTAGTTCCGCATATCCGTCGTTATACTGCATCGCTATTTCCACTATCACGCCGTCTTTTTCCCCGTATATGTACAGGGGTTTGTCCTGAATGACGATTTTGTTTACATTTATATGCTCAACGAAGGAGACTATACCGCCGGAGTATATAAATTCATTCTTTTTGTCAGTTCTCTCATCTGCAAGCGTTATCCTCAGGCCCTTGTTCAGAAAGGCAAGTTCTCTGAGCCTCTGTGACAATACATCGAATGAAAGCTCTGTGGTTTCAAAGACCTCGGGGTCTGGTTTGAAGATTATCTTCGTTCCCTTTTTCTTAGTCTCTCCGACCATCTTCAGTCCTTCACATGGAAAGCCCCTCTCAAAGCGCTGCTGATAGACCTTGCCATCCCTTCTTATCTCAAGCTCAAGCCACTCGCTCAGTGCGTTTACCACAGAGACGCCAACTCCATGCAGGCCGCCTGATATCTTATAGGCCGATGAGTCAAACTTCCCCCCTGCGTGCAGCTCCGTAAGGACTATCTCCGCTGCGGTTCTGCCTTCGGGGTCATCGGCATGTACGTTTGTTGGAATGCCCCTGCCGTCGTCTATTACTGAACAACTGCCGTCGTGGTGCAGCATTACCTCAATATTTTGACAGTGTCCTGCGAGGGCCTCGTCCACACTGTTGTCCACTACCTCATACACGAGATGGTGAAGGCCTTCAATGCCCGTTGAGCCGATGTACATGGCAGGGCGAGTCCTCACGCCCTCAAGCCCCTTAAGTATTTTTATAGACTCCGCCTGATAGTTATCTTCTAACGGCGGCTTACCGGCATTTTCCAAACCGGTACCTTTTTCAACATCACCCATTATTATACCTCTGATTGTTTTATGCGGATTTTTTTACCTTCTTCATTAAAACACCACCGGTGTCAGTCTGAAAGATCATCTTTCTTCCCTGATTTCCCCCGACATCCGAGCTGATGATTCTTATGCCCTCATCAGATAATACGTCCTCGGCTATGAGAATGTTTCTCTCCCCCACGTTTAACAGCCCTGAGCTTGACGCCATCAACGCCGCCCCTCCGAATACCTTTGCCTGTAAATTCTTCTTCATACAGCCGAAGGACAACATCTTCTCAAGCAATTTTGTTATCGCAATGTTGCCAAATTTCGGCGTGGGAAGTCCCTCTCCGTTCCATAGCGGAAGCAGATAGTGATTCATCCCCCCAACTTTCAGCACCATATCCCAAAAACATACCGCCACGCAAGAACCCAGTATCGTCGTCACAGCCGTGGCGTCCTTGTCGGCGTAAAGTGTGCCGGGGTATAAGAAATGCTCTTTCACGGTCAGAATTTCTCCTCCTCATCATCAAAAATAAACTCGTTACCCTCGCTGGAGAATCCCTCCGTATCCGCGCCCGATGCCTCAGGGACAGCTATCGAAAACTGGCTGCCAATCCCTTTGACACTTGACACTGTAATCTGCCCACCCAGCAAATCCACAACCGCCTTCGTTATGCTGAGGCCCAGTCCATGCCCCCTGTGTGTCTTTGTCGAGCCGGTCTCAAGCTGCCTGAATCTGTCAAAGATAATCTCTAAATCCGCGGTTTCCATGCCAATCCCGTTGTCTTTTACATCAATTTTGAGGCTGTTGCCGTCAGTCCACAGCTTTAGCTCTACCTTACCGCCCTCGTTATTAAACTCTATCGCGTTGGACAGGAGATTAGAAACGATTACACTGAGTTTTTCAGGGTCTGTCTTAAAAAATATCTCCGGGTTGTCTTGTCCAAGCCAGTCGTAAATCATTTCGACTGTTATGTTTTTGCTCTCCGCGTAATGCCTGAAGGAGGAGATTATATTGGTTAACAGAGTAAGCACATCCACGACTGAGGCCCCTATGGACGTCTCACCGGATTCAATTTCAGCCGCCTCGAATATGTTCTTGAGCTGAAAGTCCAGATGGAATGACTCCTCGTGAATTATTGCTATGGCGTTTTTCATTGTGTCGAAGTCAATTTCAGGCGCGCTGAGAAGCTGCTGCGAGAGGCCTAAGATAGCGGTCAGCGGGTTATTTATCTCGTTTCTGATATTCGACAGAAAATTACTCTTAATGGCCTCCGAGTCTTCAAGCTTCTTGTTGATTTTCACAAGTTTTTTCGTCATGACCTTTAAATCGAAAAGCGCGTTGTCGTTTTCCTGAAAACGTCTTTTCAACTCATCAATCAGTTCCTGATTAGTCAGTTTGCTCATAAACTATCTCCCCTCCTATATTCTCATCGGCATCAACACGCATTTATAGTCTTTGTTGCCCTCTTCTAATACCAAAGTCGGCGTCAGTGTGTCAAGAAGCTCCATTATAATATTCTGTGACTTCATAGAGGCAACCGCCTCCAGCACGTATCTTGAGTTAAAGCCCAGCGTAATCGGCTCCCCCTCAAATCCAACCTTCAGCCCGTCTTGCGCCTCCCCCATCTCAGGGTCTGTGGCAAACACATTCATCTGATCTCTTTCTAAATCCACCCGCACGACACGGCTTTTCTCTCTGCCGATTACCGATACCCTCCTGAGGGTCTTTATAAACTCCTCCCTGTCTATGAGGACAGATTTATCGTTATTAACAGGTATGACCTGCTCATAATTCGGGTACGTGCCTTCAATCAACTTTGTGAGAAACTCCTTGTCGCCAAGTAAAAATCTGATGTGATTTTTTGCTATCTCAAACCTGACAGGCTCCTGCTGTCCGGCTAAGAGCCTCCTTAGTTCCATCACGGCCTTCCTCGGCAGTATGGCCTTTATCTCCTCTACATCCGCTTCCATTTCCATGTCAGAGTAAACCACAGACAGCCTGTGGCCATCTGTGCCGACCATGACAATCTTCTTATCTGAGCCAAGCACATGAAACAACACGCCGTTGAGGGCGTACCGCGGGTCGTTTTCACCAGCGCAGTATATCGTCCTGTCGAGCATGTCTATGAGCTTTTCCGGTGGGAGGGAAAAACCTATCTTGTCCTCCAAAGAGGGCCAGTGCGGGTATTCGTCCGGATTTAACGCCGCTATCCTGTATGAACTCTTACCTGACTTCAGCTTTACCCAGTTCATGTCATCGTCTTCTATGTGAATATCGCCGGGGGCCTCTCTTGATATTTCAAAGAGCTTCTTGGCCGGCATACATATAACACCCGATTTTTCGATTTCCAGTATTTCTATCGGCTCTCTGATTGCCATTTCGAGGTCGGTGGCATAGACTGTGCTTTTTTCCCTGCTCACCTCCAGGAGAAAATTGTTGAGTATCGCTATGGTAGTCTTCTTCTCGGCAATATTCTGGATATCTCCAAGCCTTTTGTACAGTTCATCTTTCGATATTGTTACTATCATATTGAAAATCTCCTTACGGTTTTATTTTATTTATAAGATATTCGGCCATTTTATTGAATTCCTCATCCTTTTCCATCTTCGCCTCTATCTGCTTACAGGCATAAATAACCGTGGCGTGGTCTTTTCCACCAAAGGCCTTGCCTATGTCGCCCAAAGACAACCCCGTCAATCTCTTCATTATATACATGGCTATCTGGCGCGGCAGGGCTATCTCCTTCGTCCTTTTCTTCGATTTTAAGTCTGGCAGCTTTACGCCAAAATATTCGCACACCACCTTTTGTATGTTGTCTGTGGTCACAGGTTTTGACTCATCTGTAAAAATGTCCTTAAGCACATCTTTTGCCAGGGAGACATTTATCGGCCTTCCCGTCAGGTTGGAGTGGGCGGCCAGCTTTATCAAACATCCCTCCAGCTCCCTGATATTGGACTTTACCTTCGTTGCGAGGAAGTATACCATATCATCGGGCAGGATTATCTTATGAGTCTCAGCCTTTTTTTGTAATATCGCCATCTTCAGCTCCACCGAGGGAGGTTGTATGTCGGCTATCAGGCCCATTGTGAAACGCGATTTCAGCCTGTCTGTTATATCGGACAGCTCCTTGGGCGGTCTGTCGCTTGATATAACAATCTGTTTCTGTTTCTCATAGAGGGCGTTAAACGTATGAAAAAACTCTACCTGGGTCTGCGTCTTGTTGGCGATAAACTGTACATCGTCAAGCAGCAATATATCAACCGTCCTGTATTTCTCCTTCAAATCGCTCATCTTCTCATGTCTTATGGCAGAAACTACCTCGTTTGTAAACTGTTCTGAGGATACGTAAATAATATTGGCGTTTGGCAGCGTGTCGGCTATCTTATTTCCTATCGCTGTGATTATATGTGTCTTGCCAAGCCCAACGTCTCCATATACAAAAAGTGGATTATACGTCTTTCCCAATGAATCGCTCACTGCGAGGGCTGCCGCGTGGACAAATTGATTTGACGGGCCGACGACAAATGTCTCAAATGTGTATTTGGGGTTTAAAAATATCCCCTTGCCCGCAAGCCTTGTCTTTCGTGTTTGTGTTACCGCGCTGACATAATCCGCCGCCGGTTCCTGGTCTATCTTAAACTGTACATTGATGTTGTCCTTTGCCGCCCACTCAAAGGCGTCGCTTATCAGACGAGGGTAATTATCTTCAATCCACTCCCTGAAAAACCTGTTAGGCACTGACAACAGCGCGTCGTTATCCTTTAACTCAACCAGTTTTATTGGCTTAAACCACAAGTCATACGTGGATTTGCCAACCTTTTTCTCAATAAAATCAAGACAGTCCTTCCATGTATTTCCTATATCCATATGCCGCCTGAACCTTTCTGTTTTGAATAGGTTACTAACATGTTACAAACAATTGTTAATAACTCCTTTATATTTCTTGTATAAAGCATTGATATACTGTTCATAAATCACAACCGGAGCGGTAATGTGAATAACTACCCAAAACACGCCTGTTTCCTAACACAACCGCTAACATGATAAACCCAGTACAGCGCCCGAATTATCGCGTTGTTCTAGTTCCCAACACACACTACTGCTACTACTATTTATATATATAAAAAGAGTAGTAATAGTACTAACCAGTTTTCTTCCAGAATAAGTACTCTTTGATAAAGGCATCCAGCTCTCCGTTTAAGACTGCGTTTACATTTCCGGATTCATAACCTGTCCTGTGGTCTTTTACCAATCTATAGGGCTGCAATACATAAGAGCGTATCTGATTTCCCCACTGAATGATCTTTTTGTCGCCTACGATTCCCTCCATTTTTTTCCCCTGGGCGAGGATTTCCCTGTCGTAAAGCCTTGATTTTAAGATACTCATTGCCCTTTCCTTGTTTCTGTGTTGTGAGCGCTCATTTTGACAGGATACAACAATACCGCTTGGGGCATGGGTAATGCGCACGGCGGATGACACCTTGTTGATGTGCTGCCCACCGGCCCCGGACGCCCTGAACGTATCAATTCGTATATCCTCTTCTTTTATCTCTATCTCGACCTCTTTCTCCACGTCCGGATAAACCAGAACCGCGGCAAAAGAGGTATGCCTTCTTTTGTTTGAGTCAAACGGGGATATGCGCACAAGCCTGTGTACTCCTACCTCCGGCTTCAGATAGCCATAGGCATACGGGCCGGTAAATGTGATGGTAGCGCTCTTTATGCCTGCCTCATCCCCGTTTTGAACATCTATGGCCTCTGTCTTAAAGCCGTTTTTTTCGGCCCATCGAAGGTACATTCTCATAAGCATTTGCGCCCAGTCCTGACTTTCTGTGCCACCGGCACCCGGATGGATGTCCATGATGGCGTTGTTAATATCAAGTCTGTTTGAAAGCAGGTGTTTAAGCTCCAGTTTATCTATCTTTATCTCAGTGGTTCTTAGTTTCTCCTCTATGTCTTTGACAAACAACTCGCCGTCCTCCTCGCCCAGTATGGACAGCGAATCAAACAAGTACCCAACGTCGCCCGCCACATCGTCATAGGAAGATACAATGTCCTCAATATACGATTTCTTTTTTTGAAGCTCATTAAGCCGCTCATACGACGACCATGTGCCGCTTTGAGAGAGTGTCTCGTCTATTGTCTTTATCTCTTTGAGCAGTGTATCTATTTCAAAGATAACCTCTTAGGTATGAGAGTTTTTCCTCCAGTGGCCTGACTTTCTCCTTCAATTCCATCTCAATAATCATTGTGGCCTTCTCCTTTTTCTCAACAAATTTACAATAATTGCCAGATTTACAATGTTGCATATATGGGCAAATACGCTGCCGAACAGCGAATAAAATGTAATAGTCGGGTTTGTATAAATATCCCTTGTCAAAACGGCCGTCGTAAAAAGCTCCGTCTTTGCCGCAACCGCCCCTGTGCTGTCTATGAAACCGGATATGCCGGTATTGGCCGAGCGCACCACAGGTTTGCGGTTTTCGACGGCCCTGAAGACGGCCATTATAAAATGCTGATACGGGCCGGATGTACGCCCAAACCACGCGTCATTTGTAATAGTGACGATAAAGTCTCCGCCATACCTGTAAAATGCCCCGACAAGTTCGGGGAATGCTATTTCATAACATATAGGGGCCGAAAACGCCCCCAACGGGGTTTTAGCAACTGTAAGCGTGCTTCCCTTTGTAAAATCACCTATACCGGTTACAAGTTTATCTATAAAAAACAGCGCATCCCTTAGAGGTACATACTCCCCAAAAGGAACCAGATGAATTTTATCATAAATGCACAGAATTTTTCCAGTAGGGGCCAGGACAACGGCACTATTTGTCAGCGTATATCTGCCGTTTACATAGTCCCTGACAAGGTCGGTGCCAAAGATGAGATGTATGTCAAGCCGTTTTTGGAAGGACAACAGGTCTTGGGTAAGTATTTTGTCGCTCCCGAATAGAAACGGCAGCGAGGACTCAGGCCAAACGACGAGTTTAGCGCCGTCTCTGGCCGCCTTTTGAGTCATAGTCTTGTAGGAGTTGAGGATTTCTGCTGTGAGTTTCTTATCCCACTTGCTGTCCTGGGCTATGTTGCCCTGGATGACGGCCACTCTAACGGGGTTAACGGCCAAATTATTGTCTAATCGCCCGTATCCATAGGCCATGACAAAGGCTATGATGGCGGCAAACAGGGCAAACGGCAGCAGTTTTTTATACAACGGGTAATTTGCTGAGTTGTCTTTAATAATGAAATCAGCGATGGCGGCATTAAAAAATACAATAAGAAAAGATACACCGTAAACACCGGTAATATCGGCAATCTGTATCAGCGGGAGAACTTTATACTGCGTATAGCCCAAAAATGACCAGGGAAACCCGGTAAACAGCGTGCCGCGAAAATACTCAAGCCCTACCCAAAGCGAAGGCGCGCTTAGATATATGGGAATCTTAGTCCTCTTTGCAAACAGATGAAGCATCAAGCCAAAAACACCGGTATAGAGGCTTTGGTACAGGGATAAGAGCAGTACGACAGATAAACTTACTGGAAGCGGCATATGGCCGTAGTTATTTATGGAGTGTGATATCCAGTACTGGGTCAGGAAGAAATACACCACGCCTGCCGCAACACCGGCCTTAAAGGAATACACATGCCCGTTGGAGTTTAATATCGCATATAACAAGGGAACGAGGGCGATCCACGCCAACCACGAGATATCAGGCATAGGAAATGATAAATACAGAAGGACGCCCGTGAAGACGGGTGGAAAAAAAGTAATCACAATTTTATTAGCAGTTCTCATAATCTTGACATATCATAGGGCAAATTGTTTATAGTATAACTGCGTGGGCAGTTAGCTCAGTCGGTAGAGCAGAGGCCTGAAAAGCCTCGTGTCCGCAGTTCAATTCTGCGACTGCCCACTTTCAGAACTACTTATTATATTATACTGGCTCTGAATTAAGCTAATTTAAGTTGATTAATATCAGGGCTGACGTGCTGCTGTGGCAGTGTATTATTGGTATGAGGTATAATAAGTGAGTAACTGAGGTGGTGATATGGATAAAAAGGAACAGCTTATAAGTGAGTTAGAACAGGTACCGGAGGCATATATCAGTGAGGTTCTGGATTTTATTCATTTACTGAAATCAAAGAGCTTCAAAGACGGCATGGCTGTGACTGCGGCAAGCGAGGCGGTACTTAGCAAGGGTTGGCTTCGGCCAGAAGAGGATGACGCATGGAGAAATTTATAAAAGGCGATGTTGTAGTAGTACCATTTCCATTTTCCAATCTCACCCAGGCGAAACTCCGTCCAGCGCTTGATGAGAAAAAAATCCTTGAAGTGATTAACGCCGTGGTCAACATGATCAGAATGTAAACAATGCGCCTGTCAGGCGTTTGCCTTGTAATTAATGTATGTTGGAGGTTTGATGAAAATAATAGAAAATGGCAGTGACTATAGAGAATTCATAGGGATAATAAGAGGCAGGTCAGAGGACTTTGGGATTGATATCATAGAGGACGCAAAGATTATTATAGAGGACGTAAAAAGAAACGGCGACACTGCGGTTGAGTTATACACGAATAGATTCGATAAGTTTCAGAGGGATACCTTTAAGGTGTCACAGCAGATGATAGAAGACTTCGCTGACAAGACCGGACGCCCTTTTCTTGAGGCTCTGAATAAATCAATAGAGAGAATCAGGCAATTTCACCAAAGGCAGCTTGAGCGTTCGTGGAAGTTTCAGGATGACAACGGGGTTGAGCTTGGCCAGCTTGTAAGGCCGCTTCAAAGGGTAGGGGTGTATGTGCCGGGCGGCAAGGCGGCATATCCCTCGTCTGTGCTGATGAACGTCATTCCGGCGCAGATAGCCGGCGTGAAGGAAATAGCCATCTGTGTGCCATTCCCTGATGGGCAGATTGATCCCTGTGTAATGGCGGCGATAAGGGCGGTTGGGGTGACTGAGGTCTATGCTATTGGCGGGGCGCAGGCCATAGCCGCGATGGCCTATGGGACGCAGACGATTAAAAAGGTTGATAAAATCGTAGGCCCTGGTAACGCGTATGTGGCGGCGGCAAAGAAGATGGTCTTTGGTGCGGTGGATATAGACATGATTGCCGGGCCGTCGGAGATTGTGATAGCGGCTGACGAGACGGCTGATGAGACTTTCATAGCGGCAGACCTCTTAAGCCAGGCTGAGCATGACGAAAACGCATCATCAATTCTGATTACAACATCAAAGGAATTGGCGGCAAAGGTGCAAATTGAACTCAACTCACAATTAAATAAATTAACAAGAAAAGAGATCGCCCAAAAATCATTAGAAAACTACGGCGCTGTAATCATAGCCGCGGACACGGCGGAAATGTTTGACCGCGTTAACGAAATAGCCCCTGAACACCTTGAGATAATGACAAAGGCGCAGGACAAAGACGTGGAGCTGGTAAGAAACGCGGGAGCGGTGTTCATAGGGAAATGGTCTGCAGTGCCGCTGGGTGATTATGCGGCAGGCCCGAATCATGTACTGCCGACAAACGGCACGGCGAGTTTTTTCTCCCCGCTTGGCGTGTATGATTTTATAAAGCGGACGTCGCTGATAAATTTTACGGCGGCGGGATTCAAAGATATTGCCGATACAGTAGAGGCAATGGCTGATTCCGAGGGATTTCAAGGCCACTCAGAGGCGGTGAGGGTAAGAAAAAGGGCGCTTGCGAAAATATAAACAAAATATTTTAGAAAGGCAACTTAAACTCCTTCCAATAAAATAAAAATTGCGTTATAATAGCGCTGTGTTAAATGCTATGACATTTTTGATATGCGGGGCGTCCCAAGGGTGGCGCGCCAGATGATAGAATTAGAGAATGTGTCGAAGACCTATGGCGGCCATGCGGCGCTGAGTAATGTGTCCCTGAAGGTGGAACGCGGGGACATGGCGTTTATAACCGGCCCAAGCGGAGCGGGGAAGACCACGTTATTTAAACTCCTGTATCTTGCCGAGAAACCTGACGAAGGGACGATAACCATAGCCGGGTGTAATGCGGCTGACCTGAAGTCGTCATCCATACCGCTGGTAAGGAGAAACATCGGGGTAGTGTTTCAGGACTTTAAGCTGCTCAACAATAAGACCGTTTATGACAACATCGCCCTGACACTGAGAATTCGCGGTTTCATGGAAAGGGAAATCAAAGAACGTGTGCACAGCGTGCTTAAAATGGTAAATCTAAGGCACAAGGTGGACAACTACCCGCTGACCCTCTCAGGGGGTGAGCAGCAGCGAATCACCATAGCCAGGTCAATCGTGGGAGAACCAACGGTAATGCTTGCGGATGAGCCGACAGGGAATCTCGACGAAGAGAATGAAAAAGAGATCATGAGGATATTTAAGCAGATAAACACCAAAGGCACGACCATCTTGATAGCCACACATAACCGCGCACTCTATAAAAACACGGCAAGAAAGGTGTTTTTCTTAGAGGGCGGCATCTTAAAGGGGGAGGAGGAATAGGTGTTTTCACTAAGACTGGCCCTTCAGAGCGTCATTAAAGAGAAGTGGATGAGTCTCCTTTCCATGCTTTCTATAGGCGTAATGCTGTTTATACTGGTATCTGTTGCCGTAATCGTATATAACGTTGAGAAGCTCACTGCGAGGCTGCCTGAGCGGCTGACCGTGATGGTCATACTGAAAGACGGCGTGACAAGCGAGGAAAACAAGGCCGTGCTGGCGGCTATTAAGGCAGAGCCGACGGTCAAGGTGGTGACATTTGTATCAAAGGAAAAGGCCCTTGACGAGCTGAGAAGGTCATTAAAAAAGGATGACTTTATCCTCAAGGGTTTTGCGGATAATCCCCTGTTCGATTCGTTTGACGTGAAGATAAAAAGTGAAGGTGTACGTGTGGATGATGTCAAGCGGCTGATACAGAAGATAAAGTCCATGAAGGCGGTGGATGACGTGGAATATGGGGAGGCGCTGATGGACTCTGTCTACGCGTTAAAGAGCGGGTTGAGGGCGTTGGGGCTTAGCATAGGGATTGTCTTTGTGTGTTCGGTTACGTTTATATGTTACACGACGGTGAAGATACTTTTTTACAGGCATAAGGAAGAGATAGAGGTATATAAACTCCTTGGTGCGACGAGGTGGTTTGTGAGGGCGCCGTTTTTCATAGAAGGCAGTATAATAGGCATTTTTGGCGGGGTAATGGGTTCGGGGATGCTGATGGGGTTTTATTATTATTTTCTTAGAAAGCTGGTGGCGGATATACCGATGTTTGCGTTTATGAGCATACCGGTGCAGTTTATGTACCTGCTGCCGGCCGTCGGGATGTTGCTGGGGTTGGGCGGGTCGGTGTTGGCACTTGGAAGGCTGAAGTATTAGAATGCGTAAGGCGGTGCTGCCGATAATTGTTTTGGTGTTGATTCATGGCATAGTATTAGCGCCGGTGTTTGCCGCTGAGGTTGCCAATGACAAGTATAAAAAGATTCAGGAAGAGATAAAAATCCACAAGGACAAACTGGAGCACTCAGAGAAGAAAGAGCTGAGTGTTATGGATGAGCTGGAGAAGGCGGACAATGATTTACGGCAAATCACGCGCCAGATTGAAAAAGAAAGGGCGCAGGTAACCGAGCTGGAGGAAAACATAAAGACAGTAAGGCAGGAGATGGCAACGGCTGAAAAGACTATTACGGCGCTGCGTGCTTCACTGAAGAGCAGACTGCAAGTAATACAGCGCTACGGCTATGACGTTGACAAGGTTGTGATAATATTAAACATGGACAGTTTTTACGAGATGTTAAGGACGACGAGATATTTGTCGAAGATGTCTGGCAGTGAATATAAGCAGATGGGGATTTACCAGGAGCAGTCAAATAAGCTGTTGGAAAAGGAGAAGAAATTGCAGGCGCTCGCCACACAGTTAAAATTGAAGGCGGATAAATTAAAAAGCTCCGAGGCTGACCTTGCACAGAAGAAAAAAGAAAGAGAGGACATACTACTGGCCGTGAGAAAGGAAAAGGCCTTATACAGCTCAATGCTGAAAGAGCTGGAGTCAACGTCAAATCGTTTTAACGGCCTGTTGGAAAAGGAAAAGAAAGAGAGTGATTTGACAGTGTCCGGCAAGGAATTCAAAAACCTGAAGGGAAGTTTGTCGTGGCCAGTACAGGGCCACGTGTCCATTCCATATGGGTCGCACAATGACCCCCAGTTTAAGACCCCCGTTTACAGAAACGGGATATATATAAGTTCTGAACAGGATTCAACTGTAAGGGCAGTTTACGACGGCAAGGTGGTGTTTGCGGATGTGTTCAAAGGGCTTGGGCAGGTGGTAATATTGAGCCACGGCATGGGCTACCATACCGTGTACGCCAATCTCAACGGCATGTTTACCAAGGTTGGCGATATAGTGAAGACTAAAAGCCAGATAGGAAACGCCGGGACATCAAGCTTAATAAACGCCGTGGGGATATATTTTGAGATCAGATATAAGGGAAAACCGATTAATCCATTACAGTGGTTGAAAAGGGAGAATTAGGAGGATGAATGAGTAAGAGCGTGCGGTTTTGGATAATATGGATGATATTGCCGACGATAGTCTTAGTTGGGGTATTCGTAGGAAGTGGTGTAATGATAGGCAAGTGGGCGGTTAGGTCGGTAAGTGCCGAATCGGACACATATCAGGAGCTGAAGCTGTTTACGGAGGTAATATCTATAATAAAAAGCAATTACGTGGAGGAAGTAAAGTCTAAGGACCTGATATACGGCGCGCTCAAGGGGATGTTGAACTCACTTGATCCACATTCGAGTTTTATGACGCCGGATTTGTTTAAAGAAATGAAGGTAGATACAAAGGGTGAGTTTGGCGGCGTTGGCATACAAATAGGGAAAAAGAGTGCGATGATAACCGTCATTTCGCCGATTGAGGACACGCCCGCCTACCAGGCCGGCATAAAGGCAGGCGACACAATCGTAAAGATAAACGGGGAATCCACTGAGAAAATGACCCTCTACGACGCGGTGAGCAAGATGCGCGGGGCAAAAGGCTCAAAGGTAACGGTAACAATAATGAGGGAAGACTGGAAAGAGCCGAGGGACTTCACGCTGGTACGCGATACGATAAAGGTGAAGAGCGTTAAGTATAAGGTAATCAACGACGATGTCGGCTACGTGAAAGTAAACCAATTTCAGGAAAAGACGGTGTCCGATTTAGAGAAGGCGCTGGCGGCTCTGAAAGAAAAAAAGGTAACCTCGTTGTTGCTGGATTTGAGAAACGACCCGGGCGGTCTCCTGCAGGGGGCGGTAGGGGTTGCGGAGCAGTTTTTGCCGCCGGACAAGCTGGTGGTATATATAAAGGATAGGACGGGCGAAAAGAAGGAATTTTTTACAGAAGGCGATGGCAAGTACGAGAAACTCCCTATGGTTGTGATGGTAAACGAGGGCAGCGCCTCCGCGTCAGAGATAGTTGCCGGAGCGCTGAAGGACTGGAACAGGGCAATTGTATTAGGAACCACGACGTTTGGAAAAGGCTCTGTGCAGAGCGTCCTTCCACTTTCTGACGGTTCGGGATTGCGCCTGACAACGGCACGCTATTACACGCCAAAGGGGACATCCATACAGAACACGGGCATTACGCCGGATATAGTGGTGAAGCAAAAGGCCGACAAGAGCAAGGAACGCCCGGTGATGAGAGAAAAAGATTTAAAAGGACATCTTGAAAACGAACAGGCGGAAGAGAAGGACCCCGAAGAGGCGGAGGCCGCTCCCCTGGAGGTGGACGAAAAGGATGACGTACAACTTCAGCGCGCCGTAGATATTCTAAAGACATGGGACGTGATGAAGAAATTTAATAAGGCCGCTTAGAAACGTGTCAAGGGTAATATTTGACATAGAGACGGCCGGGGCAGACCTTGAGTCTTTTGACCCCAAAGTACAGGAGTATCTGTTAAAGCTGGCTAAGACGGAGGAGGAGATTCAATTGGTAAGGGAGAGTCTCTCCTTCTATCCCAACACCGCCGTGATTGTGGCCATCGGTATGTTAAATCCCGACACCGAAAAGGGCGTGGTGTATTATCAATCGGCCAACCCGGAGGAAAATGTCGCCGAGCCCGCTGAGGAAAACGGGATTACCTATCGCCCCTGCACAGAAAAGGAAGTCATTGAGGGGTTTTGGGATGTGATAAGAAAATATGACAAATTTGTCACATTCAATGGCCGTGGATTTGACTGCCCGTTTATAATGATTCGCTCCGCCGTACACAATGTCAGGCCGACGCGGGACTTATTGCCAAACAGGTTTGGCAACGAACACATTGATTTGCTTGATAAGCTGACATTTTACGGTGCCGCCCGAAGGCGCTTCAGCATGGACATGTGGTGCCGGACTTTTGGTATAAAAAGCCCAAAATCCGAGGGTGTTACGGGCTATGACGTCAAGGACATGTTTAAGGACGGCAGATATAAGGAGATAGCCGTCTACTGCGCAGGGGATTTGTGGGCTACGAGGGAGCTGCTCTTTAAATGGGAAGGTTATATAAAGTACCCGCCCGGCTGAATTTAAATTCCATGTTCCTTTAATAGCTCTATGACCCTATAGCCGCCGCACGGGGGGCTGTTGAGGCCGTCGGCATAGTCGCACCCATCCACGCGAAAATCGCACTCCGCGCAGATATGCCCCCTGATAAATGTGTCAAACGCGAAGGTTGGTGATGTTGTTTGCGATTTTTCCAATATCTCCTGTAGTCTTTCTACTGGTACGGCGTCCCGCACAACCTCATAGGCCTTGCAAAGCATGGAGTCCTTACCCTCTGAGTAAAACTCACAAAAGCCCTTACAAATCAGTTGTGTGTGCAGTTCGTCTTTCACGCCGCCGATGTCCCCCTGAAGGATTAACGACGAAGGGGGGTAACCCCCCTTCACCCGTATTTTCGCTGGATAGTCTATTTATCTTTATCTATCAGATGGAGAAGCTCTTCCGCCTGCATTGCGCCTCTGATGAGCACCCCATCAGGCAAAACGATTGCCGGAGTGCCGGTGATGCCAAGTCCCTCTGCCGTCTTAATATTATCATCAATAGGCTTAGCGCTGCAGGCAGGCTCTGGCATCGGCTTCTTATCAAACGCGTCATCAAGAAGCTGAAGCGATTTAGCGCACACAACCGCCCGTGACTTTTTCATGGAATCAGGATGGAGCTTCGATATAGGATACAGGAGTATGTAAAAGGCTATGTCTGATCTTTTGGCAACTATTTTCTTTAACTCTTCGTGGAGTTTTTTGCAATAAGGGCAGTCAGGGTCGGTAAAGATAATAATCTTGTGTATGGCATTTTTTTCACCCAGCAGGAGGGCGTCCTTCACGGGTATAGACGAGTAATCCACTTTGTTTAACTCCATGTTGCGCTTATCGGTCAGATTTTCTTTTGTCTTGAGCTTGATTAACTTTCCGACGAAAAGGTTGCCTTTAGAAAAATCCAGGTACAGGATGACCTTTTCCCCCTTTGGTTCAGCCTTCGACTTGACGATAATCTCCCATAGGCCCTTTGACGGGGACACTGCAACCCCCTCCACGCTGAGACCGGGATTAAGCCCGCTGACTATTTCGGCGGCCTCCTGTTTGTCGAGTTTATGGCAGGAGGCGCAGTTCGTATCGCAGCCATTCATGGCGGCGGCTCTGTGCGGCGCCAATAGCGGCATTATCGTTGCGGCGGCTAATATCATGCAGACACTTATTATGATTCTCACAACTGCTTTTATATCATAAAACTCAATGTACAGTCAATTGCTATTTGTTGACCAATTTAGATGATATGCAGTCAGTATTTGAGAAAATGACGCTCGAAGACAAGGCGATCAATATTAGGTCAAAAAGTGAAACTGTCACCAGACCGTCACCAAAATGAATATACAGATGATAACTATATGATTACAAAGAGTTTAATAGCGGAGGGCGTGGGTTCGAATCCCACCCCCTCCGCCATAAGCATCTTTTGCTATCAAACACCAAACCGTCTCCAGATATTCTCAGGCTATTTCTATAACTACGCGGTCATCTTTGCAAATCAAGACCAATCTATTCGCCCATGCAAAGTGAATAGGATATCTCACAATGAGCAGACTATCCCGCGTCAACCACATGAGTGGTTACGGCCTCATCTTATTTGATATTATCAACACTCGCGCCAGAAGGAATTAACTCCGGCACATAGGCCCTGCCCTTGACAGAGCGCATATGTCCCCACCTCTCAACGATAAGACCGGATGCCGTCTTTACCCTGCTGTGCCTTTTACCGTGTACGCGTGGGGTTTGCCGCAGGGCATTGACGTACTCATCATCATAGGAGCCAAGCAGGGGCGTGACGTCGGGGTGGACCGGTCCGTTCCATGCAACGCCGAATACGACTCCATCAGGGGAAATATATTCACGAATGGCCGAGGCTCCTGAATTGATTTCTGCAACTGTATAACCATCGAAAACCATCTGCGGCACTGATGGGTTCGTGGCCGAAAGAGCCTTTCTATCTGACTCAACCGAATCAATAGAGCCTCCAATGGCGGCGTTTACCCGACGTGAGGGCAACAAAACAGCCGCTAAAATCGCAAATACTATAAACAACGCAAACCTTCTCATTGCCAAACTGCCGCTAATGCCGTCTGCTGACATTCAGACCTCCTTGAGTGTATAAAATTGCGCTTCAATAGGCAACGTATGGACCCGTGCCCAGTGTTGACTTAGTGCCGTCTATTCCATAATAAACGCTTCGTCCAAAGAAGAAAGGCAGCCCCCAGTCGAATTCCCCTGCCCCATCCCCGCCTAATTCGACAAACACATTGTTGTTTGAATTAAAAAGACTTGAGGCATTACCTATCTGGAATGAGACGGTACCGCTTGGAGAGCCGTTAATTCCCTGATTGGACGCCGTAAAGCTCTGTGTGGCCGTAGGACAGTAAAAACCGTCAGCACTGGAAGAAGCGCTGCAGTCGGGCAAGGTGCTTGCGGAGGGGGACTGAAAAAATAAGGCGTTTGAGCCGCTGTCTATGAAACCGTTGCCATTGTAAGGAACGCCGTTGAAGGTTGTGGTGAGATCGGCGTATTGGTCGGTTGGATAGACAGTTACCGTGGATAGTGGCGAGTTATTGGACTGTGTGCCAATACCAAGCACGAGTGAGCCGCTTACTGAGGCCACCCCGCCCAGAGACACGCCCGGGAGCTGCACTATCACACCATTGTTGTCCTGTGGCAGAAGCGCCACAGGGTTTTGAACCTGATTGGACAGGGCAACGGTTGTACCGCTGCACCTGCCTCCCCCGCAGGAGTAATATGTCTGGTTGTTGGCGTTATTTACGCAGTCCGAACCGCAGTCATGGGGAAGAACATTGACTCCGAGTATGCCGTTGAACCCGGCTTCCGCAGGGCTTGTATCCACATATGGATTTTGGCGCAGCACACAACCTGATGACCCTCCTGGAATGCCGCTGAAGGTGGAGTCAAAGGTGGAATCAATAACATGTACCGGCACCGTAACGGCAGGCTCACTACCCAGTATGACGCTCGCCGTGGCAACATACCCCCAGTCAGCCGAGCCATCCCCATATTCCATACACTCCACAAGCGTTCCGGAACCCGCGGTTACTGGCGTCAGGGAAACACTCAAAACCGATTTGAATACCCTCAGACCGGTACTCATCGTATCTAAAAGGATGTCGTTTATTGTCTGGCAGGTTGCGGTGCCAGGGGTACAGATTGTAACGCTGACGCACGGTTTGTTGGCATACCCAGATGAGTTGGCCGCCGAACAGAGCGAGCCGTTTACCGTAAGGGAAAGCACATTACCTCCCGTGGTCGGTGTTGGTGTTGGAGAAGGCGTGGTTGAGGGAGTGGGTGTTGGTGTTGGAGAGGGTGTGGGCGTGGGTGTCGGCGTCGGATTCGTCCAGCTCACCCCTAAGCTGTTCCACTGGCCATTATACATATACATATACCCGTCGGTCCAGGCTACAAGGGCGGTACCGTTTGTGTACCATTGGATATAGCATGAGACCCCGCCGGATGTCCCCGTAATTATGCCTCCGGAAGGAGTTCCAAGCGACGAGGCATATTGATTATAGACTGTCATAATCTCTGTGGCTGCCTCACCTAATGTTTGCCAGTTCACCCCTATCTGGTACCACTGGCCATCATACAAATACATATATCCATCTGGCCAGGCCACAAGGGCGGCACCGTTTGTGTACCATTGGAAGTAGTACGTGGACGAACCGGAACTTCCCGTCTGTAAGCCTCCGGATGGTGAACCAAACCACGAAGCATATTGATTATAGACGGTGGTAATTGCCGCCACGGCCGTTGCCTCAGTGGCCGTTGCCGCGGTGGACGCTGACGGGCTAAGGTTAAAGATTGCTAACATACAAACTATGACAGCTACCAGCGATTGACCTAGATTGCCTCTATTCATGATTGAAATCTCCTTGTGGCACATGGTACTGCCTGCCCAACCTTTGAATGCGGCAATCAGACCGGCCTTTTTTTCTCCGTGAATTTCGTGATTGCCCTATACACGGCTAATGCCGCAAAGACCGCCGCATATATCAGGGGCGTGCGAACATCCTTTTTCACTAGCCAAACGTAGTGTATTGCGGCACTTGTGGCAGCCGGATACACCACTGCTTTATGTAAGCCCTTTATGCACGTAAACCCTATTCGCCTTAAAATCACCGGCACCATCATAAGCACAGCCGAGGCTATTAACAGATAGGCCAGCGCCCCAAAGATGATTCGCGTGTGTTTTGTGGCATCTTCAATGATGTCACTTATCGAAAAATCCTGGTCGGCCGCCGCATATGTCAGAAAATGGAGCGTGGCGTAAAAAAACGCGGACAAACCCGCCGCTTTGTGATACCCGGAAATCCATTTCAGGTAAGGAAGGTTGCTGAGTGTCCTTGCCGCTATGGCTAATAATAAAAAATTAAATGTCCAATCACCCGCTGTGTGAAGGACTTTCTCAACCGGGTCAGCGCCTAAATGCGACGTCAGTCCTGCCCATATAAGATACATGCACGGGGTGAGAAATGCTAAAGCGACAACGGCCTTTGGTATTTTCCACGTTTTGTTATTTTCCATAATTGAACCACCCTGATTAGAAGTACTTACGCAGGTCCATTGCGGCGTAAAGTGACGCCACCTGTTGGGCATATCCGTTAAACATCAGCGTCTTACGTCTAAAAAACTCACCGATTCTGCGCTCTGTCGCCTGTGACCATCGCGGGTGGTCAACCTCGGGGTTGACATTGGCGTAAAACCCGTATTCAAGCGGGCCTGCCTTCATCCACGAGGTAACAGGCATTTGGTCGGTAAGTCTTATTTTCACGATGGATTTTATACTCTTAAACCCGTATTTCCATGGCACAACTAATCTTAACGGCGCGCCGTTTTGATTTGGCAACACCTCGCCGTACATGCCCACAGACAAAATGGTAAGGGGATGGACGGCCTCGTCCAACCGAAGGCCCTCCACGTAAGGCCATTGAAGGACGTCACGCCTCTGTCCCGGCATTTGAGACGGGTCATGGATTGTGGTAAACTCAACGAACTTCGCCTTTGAGTCCGGTTCGATCAGTTTTATAAACCCAGCGAGGGGAAATCCTACCCACGGTATAACCATAGACCACCCCTCGACACAGCGAAGGCGATATACGCGCTCCTCAAGGGGGAAGCGTTTTATTAACTCATCAATATCATAGCACCTGGGGTTTTTTATAAGGCCCTCTATGGTCACTGTCCACGGGCGGGTGCGAAAGTTCTTACTCATTGGGGCCACATCTTCTTTATTTGTGGAAAATTCGTAGAAATTATTATAACCCGCCGCGCTTTTGTAAAGAGTTTGCTCTTCGCTGCCGGCGTAGTCGACATGTTTTTCGATTTTCATGGGGATACCGCCGTGGGACTGCGCCTCCGCAAGCGGGGGGAATGCCGCCGCCGCAGCCGCAGTGGCTGAGGCGGCCATAAACTCACGCCTGTTCAGATAGACCTCTTTTGGAGTTATCTCATCGGCCTTAATCTCATTGTCATCTTTTAATGGCATATCCCATACCCTCCTTTGATTATATATTTATGCGGACGTAAAGGTAAAGGAAAAACCGACGGCTTTAGCCGGCGCGAAAGGCCAAATGGAAGAAAAAGGCTAACGCAATTTTAGGGCGCTAATAGGTGGGCTATCATATCAGGGGTATGGGCGCTGAATTATTTCCTGAACATCTTTTCGAGATTCTTTAGTTTGCTGACCTCACCGAGGGCTATAAGCGTATCGCCCGGCTCAACAATAGACTTATGCGTGGGGTTAAAAAGCATCTCACCGGCAGAGCGTTTAACAGCAACGATAATTACCCCGAACTTACGGCCAATTCCCAAATCGCTCAGTGTCCGGTTGGCAAATTCAGAACCCTGGGTTACTGTCAGCTCCTCCATCTGCAACTCAATATTGCCGCTTTTTGTGGCAAACTCAAGAAAATCCACCACAGCCGGCTTTAAAATCGTCTGGGCCATCTTTAGGCCCCCGATGTGATACGGGGAGACGACGCGGTCTGCCCCTGCCCTGATGAGTTTCGATTCAGTGCTTTCCTCACCAGCCCTCGCCACTATCTTTAGTGTCGGATTCAACCCCCGCGCGCTTAGAACCACAAACAGATTTTGAGCATCCGTAGATAACACCGAAATCAACCCTGCCGCTCGCCCTATGCCGGCCTCAATTAATACCTCATCTCTTGTGGCGTCTCCCGTGAGAAAAAGCTCCGCACTGTCCGTGTCCTCCTCTGGACGCGCTTTTTCTATCACTACATACGGCACATCGTTTGAGCGCAGCTCGCGGCAGATAATCTGCCCCAGTCTTCCATAGCCGCATATTATATAGTGGTCTGTCATTGCTTTGATCTTTTTTTCCATCTTCCTCCTCCCAAGTACCTCCTGTAATTCCCCTTCAAGCACTATCCTCATAGCAGTGTTTACGGTATAGGCCAGTGCTCCAACGCCAAAGATGATTAGAACTATCGTAAATGACCTTCCGGAAACCGACATCGGATGAACCTCCTGATAGCCTATCGTGGCCAGAGTAATGACCACCATGTAAAACGAATCAAAGGCGCCCCATCCCTCGGTAACCATATAACCGGCCGTGCCCATTGATACTATAAATATCAGAAGACATGCCAATACGATTATTTTTTTTCTCAGGTCAATGTGCGATTGAATCTTCATTGAAGTACAGGCAGAGGAGCAGCCGCTCCCCTGCCACATTTATCAGACATACGGATTATTATTCGACGGCCTCTTCTTCTTCGACATGCTCCTCGGCCTCTCGTTTTACAAACGTATCAATAAACTTGTCCATGCCCGTGCCACAGGGTATTATCTTACCCATAATGACGTTTTCCTTCAGGCCATGCAGGTCGTCAATAGCGCCGCTTAGGGCCGCGTCGGTAAGCACCCTCGTTGTCTCCTGAAATGACGCCGCAGAGACCCAACTATATGTCGTCAGAGACGCCTTCGTGATGCCAAGCAACAGTGGTTTGGCGGTGGCCGGCCTTCCGCCTTCCGCCATAACCGCCTCGTTGACCTCCTGAAAATGCATACGGTCAACGTGCTCGCCAATCATGAACTCAGTGCCGCCCGTGTCTTCTATGTTTACTTTTCTCATCATCTGGCGAACTATTATCTCAATGTGTTTGTCGTTAATGGCAACGCCCTGCAGCCTGTACACCTTCTGCACCTCGTCAACCATATAGCGCTGCAACTCCGTAGGCCCTAAGATGTCCAGGATGTCGTGCGGATTGACGGCCCCGTCCATCAACGCCTCACCGGCCTTCACCCAGTCGCCGTCGTGCACTGTGACGTGTTTGCCCTTAGGAATGGTATATTCCTTCGTGATATCCCCGCCGCGCACCTTTACCATTCTGACGCCCTTTTGGGTTGAGACAAGCTCCACTGTGCCGTCAATTTCAGACACGAGTGTGGGTTCTTTCGGTTTACGAGCCTCAAATAGCTCAGCCACACGCGGCAGACCGCCTGTTATATCCTTTGTCTTTATCGTTTCCCTCGGTATCTTCGCCAATATATCGCCGGGGGCTACGAGGTCATTTTTCTCTACGAGGATATTAGCGCCCGCCGGGAGATTATAACGCGCGGGGATAGAAGTGCCGGGCAGTTTGAGCGTTGACTTGCCATGCTCGTCCTTAATTGATATCCTCGGCCTCAGATTCAGATGTGTCGGGTAATCTATTATCAGTTTATGCGAAAGCCCCGTTATCTCATCAACCTGTTCTTTTACGGTGATGCCTTCCTCGACATCGCCCCACGCAACGCGCCCACCTACTTCTGTTAGAATCGGTGTTGAGTACGGGTCCCATTCGGCTATCTTTTGCCCTATCGTTACCCTGTCATCCTCTTTCACCGTAAGACGCGCCCCGTAAACGAGGTTATGCTTTTCACGCTCTCTGCCTGTCTCGTCGGCTACGGCCACAAAGGCATTACGATTCATAACGACCAGAAGCCCTTCGCGGTTAGTAACATAGTTCAAATCAACAAACTTGACCAGCCCTGAGTGCTTTGCTGTCAGCACGGCCTGCTCAATAACCTTTGTGGCCGCACCGCCGATATGGAACGTCCTCATGGTGAGCTGCGTACCAGGCTCGCCTATGGACTGGGCGGCTATGATGCCCACTGCCTCGCCTATTTCAATTTTGGTGTTCCTTGCGAGGTCCCTTCCATAGCAATTGCCGCATATGCCAAACTTTGTCTGGCACGTCAGCACTGAGCGTATTTTCACCCTGTCAACGCCTGCCTCCACGATTACCGACACGGCCTCTTCGTCTATTTCCACGTTTCTCGGCCATATTACCTCTTGTGTCACGGGGTCTTTTATGTCCTCTGCCGGGAGTCTGCCCAGCAGCCTTTCTTCAATGGGCTGGATTATCTCTCCACCTTCAATCAGCGACGTAATGATTATGCCGTCTTCAGTGCCACAGTCTATCTCTGTGATAATAACGTCCTGGGCAACGTCAACAAGCCTTCTGGTCAGATAGCCGGAGTTCGCCGTCTTTAGCGCCGTATCGGCAAGGCCCTTACGTGCGCCGTGCGTGGATACGAAGTACTGAAGCGGGGAGAGCCCCTCGCGGAAGTTCGCCGTAATCGGGGTCTCAATTATCTCACCCGATGGCTTTGCCATCAGTCCGCGCATACCGGCAAGCTGTCTTATCTGTGCCGCCGAACCTCTGGCCCCTGAGTCAGCCATCATGAACACGCTGTTAAAGGCACGATTCTTCTCTATATCCTCTTTGGTCAGCGTCTTGCCGTCCTCCGCGCCTAACTCTGCCATCATAAACTCTGCCACCTTCTCTGTCACGGTTGCCCAGATGTCAATGACCTTGTTGTACCTCTCGCCCTGCGTTATCAGGCCGTCGGAGTACTGCTTATACACCTCCATGACTTCTTTCTCGGCCTCTTTCAGGATTTCCGCCTTGTTTGATGGTATGTGCATGTCGGTTATACATATTGATATGCCGGATTTCGTCGCGTAATGAAATCCAAGATTTTTCAGCTCGTCTAAAAACATAACCGTCTTACGCCTTCCGGCATACTTATGGGCATAGTCAATTACCTTTTGCACCTCTTTCTTAGTCTGCACCTTGTTTATTTCAGCAAATGGCACATCCTTAGGCACGATTTCATAGAACAACACCCTGCCGACTGTCGTATTGACATGTGTGCCGTCTATCTCAACCTTTATCTTCGCGTGCTCAACAACCGCGCCGCTGTCGTAGGCTATGCGCACCTCCTCGACAGACGAAAAATGTTTGCCCTCGCCCTTTGCGCCCGGTCTTTCCTTTGTCAGATAGTAAATCCCCAGCACCATGTCCTGAGTTGGAAGCACAATAGGCTTGCCGCTTGCCGGTGACAGGAGATTGTTTATTGACATCATAAGTACGCGAGCCTCAACCTGCGCCTCTACGGACAACGGGACGTGGACTGCCATTTGGTCGCCGTCAAAGTCGGCGTTATAGGCCGTACATACCAGAGGGTGGAGTTTTATCGCCTTACCCTCTATGAGGATTGGGTCAAAGGCCTGAATGCCAAGCCTGTGAAGCGTGGGCGCCCTGTTCAGAAGCACCGGATGTTCCTGGATTACCTCCTCAAGTGCGTCCCATACCTCGTCCCGCTCCATTTCGACGAATTTCTTCGCCTGTTTTATCGTCGTTACATAACCCTTTTCCTCTAATTTATTGAATATAAAGGGTTTAAATAGCTCAAGGGCCATCAGTTTTGGAAGGCCACACTGGTGGAGCTTTAACTCCGGGCCTACCACTATAACCGAACGTCCTGAGTAGTCCACGCGCTTGCCAAGCAGGTTTTGCCTGAAACGCCCCTGCTTGCCCTTTATCATATCGCTGAGGGATTTCAATGTCCTCTTCGTTGAGCTCTTAGGCAGTTTCGCCCCCTTTGTGTTATCAAAGAGTGAGTCAACGGCCTCCTGCAGCATTCGCTTTTCGTTTTTTACGATGACGCTTGGGGCCTTCAGCTCAATAAGCCGCTTTAATCTGTTGTTGCGGTTGATGACGCGCCGGTAGAGGTCGTTCAAATCAGAAGTCGCAAATCGTCCACCCTGAAGCGGTACAAGCGGCCTCAAATCTGGAGGAAGCACAGGGATCACATCAAGAATCATCCATTCGGGCTTGTTTTTCGACATCCTGAATGCCTCGACTATCTTGAGCCTCTTAGTGAGACGCTTCTTTACCCCTATTGCTCCGGTCTCCTCAATCCTCGTCTTCAGGTCAACGGACAGCCAGTCAAGGTCAACCTTTCGAAGCAGTTCTCTTATTGCCTCTGCACCCATGCCGCCCTTAAAGCGCGAACCCAGCTCCAGCGCATACTTCTTGTACTCCTCTTCGCTGAGTATCTGTTTTTCCTTCAGGGGTGTGTCACCAGGGTCAACCACCACATAACTTTCAAAATAGAGGACTTTCTCAAGGTTTTTCATCGTCATATCAAGCAGCATTCCAATCCTGCTTGGCACGCCCTTGAGAAACCATATATGCGCCACCGGCGTACAAAGCTCTATATGTGCGAGGCGTTCCCTTCTGACTTTGGCGTGGATTACCTCCACGCCACACTTATCGCACACAACGCCCCTGTGTTTCATCCTCTTGTATTTACCGCAAATGCACTCCCAGTCCTTTACCGGACCGAATATCTTGGCGCAGAACAGGCCGTCTTTCTCAGGCTTAAAAGTCCTGTAGTTTATCGTCTCAGGCTTTTTCACCTCACCGAACGACCATTCCCTGATACGCTCAGCGGAGGCAAGTTTTATCCTTATCGCGTCGAAGTCCTTTTGAGTCTTTGGAATCTGATACATACTGTATACGATTTCACTCAAGAGTGTTATCCCCCTCTATCTTTTTTTCTCCAAAAGCTCTACGTCGAGACAGAGACTTTGGAGTTCTTTTATCAGGACATGAAACGACTCCGGTACACCCGGATCAAGTGTTGCGTCGCCCTTGACTATCGCCTCGTACATCTTGGCGCGCCCGGTAACGTCGTCGCTCTTTACCGTCAAATACTCTTGCAGCGTGTAGGACGCGCCATAGGCCTCCAGCGCCCAGACTTCCATCTCACCGAGCCTCTGTCCGCCAAACTGCGCCTTGCCGCCGAGGGGCTGCTGTGTTACCAGCGAATATGGCCCTATGGAGCGCGCGTGTATCTTATCCTCAACCAGATGGTGGAGCTTGAGCATATACATATAGCCCACGGTTACAGGCCTCTCGAATGGTTCCCCTGTCTTGCCGTCAAACAGTACTGACTGCCCGTTTTCGGCGAGGCCGGCCTTTTTCAGGAGTTCTTTTATGTCGTTTTCCTTTGCCCCTTCAAACACCGGAGTTGCCACATAAACACCGAGGGCCTTCGCCGCATATCCGAGATGGGTCTCAAGTATCTGCCCTACGTTCATTCTTGACGGTACGCCGAGGGGATTCAGCACTATTTCAACCGGTGTGCCATCTGGCAGGTATGGCATGTCGTCCTCAGGCAGTACCATTGCCACAACACCCTTATTGCCGTGCCTTCCGGCCATTTTATCCCCCACCTGTATCTTCCTCTTCATTGCAATATAGACCTTTACGAGTTTATTGACACCGGGGGGTAGCTCATCTCCTTTTTTCAGCCTCTCTATTCTTTCGTCATACCTGTTTTGAAGCTGTTTTAAGTAATCCCTTGTCGTCTTCATAAAATCTTCAATTTGCTGCTGCGTGTTGGGGTCGCTGATTTTCAGACGGCTGAGTTTTCTATCGCTTATAGCCTCTAATATCTCAGGGGTGAGCACGTCGCCGGCCTTACAGATAAGCTCCCTGGCACCAGAGTCCCTTCTTAGGTCCTCAACGGCGGTCTTGCCGGTTAAGAGCTTCCTGAGGCGGTTGTGCATCTCATCTGACATAATTCGTATCTCTTCTTCCACGTCTCGCTGGAGGCCTTTTATCTCGTCGTCCTCAAGGGCCTTAGCGCGTGTATCCTTTTTAATTCCCCTGCGGGTGAAGACCTTTACGTCTACTACGATACCCTTGACGCCCGGCGGGACGTAGAGGCAGCTCTCTTTGACCTCTTCCGCCTTTTCGCCAAATATCGCGCGCAGGAGTTTCTCCTCCGGCGTTAACTGCGTCTCGCCCTTAGGGGTTATCTTGCCCACGAGTATGTCGCCCGGCTTTACCTCCGAACCTATATAGATAATACCGCTTTCGTCAAGGCTTGCCAGGGCGTCCTCGCCAACGTTAGGTATATCGCGCGTTATCTCCTCAGGGCCGAGTTTTGTCTCTCTTGCCTCCACATCAAATTCCTCTATGTGTATTGACGTAAAGACATCCTCCCTTACGAGTTTTTCGCTTAACAAAATGGCGTCTTCAAAGTTATACCCGCCCCATGGCATAAACGCCACCAGAACGCTTCTTCCAAGGGCCAGCTCCCCCATGTCTGTTGACGGCCCGTCGGCTATCACGTCGCCGGCCCCAACTTTCATTCCGAAATCCACTATCGGCCTTTGATTTATGCAAGTTGCCTGATTAGAGCGCACGAACTTCACCAGATTGTAGATATCAACTCCGCCCTCATCTTCCACCCTTACCACTATGCGGTTTGAGTCGAGGGTTTCGATAGTCCCGCCACGTTTAGCCAATATTGCCGCCCCTGAGTCCCTCGCCGCCACAAGTTCCATTCCCGTGCCCACAATCGGGGCGTTAGGTTTTATCAGCGGCACTGCCTGCCTCTGCATATTGGAACCCATTAGCGCGCGGTTGGCGTCGTCGTTTTCCAGAAATGGGATCAACGACGCGGAAACGCCCACAATCTGCTTTGGGGATACGTCCATGTATTGTATATCGCCCGGAGGGACGATCTTTATGTCGCTGCCTATCCTTGCGGAGATGGCATTGCCAATAAGCCGACTGTCTTTATCCGTTGGCGTGGTCGCCTCGGCTATGACGCACTTCTCCGCGTCTATGGCCGACAGGAACAGTATCTCATCGGTCACCAGGGTGTTTACGACCTTTCTGTATGGCGCCTCAAGGAAGCCGTACTCGTTTACCCGCGCAAATGACGCCAGCGAGGTTATGAGACCTATATTCGGGCCTTCCGGCGTCTCTATCGGACAAATACGCCCGTAGTGTGTCGGGTGAACGTCGCGAACCTCGAATCCTACGCGGTCTCGCGTAAGACCGCCAGGGCCAAGGGCGGAGAGCCTCCTCTTGTGCGTTATTTCAGACAGCGGGTTTGTCTGGTCCATGAACTGGCTCAACTGGCTTGAACCAAAAAACTCCTTCACCGCCGCCATTACAGGTTTGGCGTTTATTATATCATGAGGCATTATATCGTTCATCTCTATTATCATCATCTTTTCCTTGATAGCCCGTTCCATCCTGATTAGTCCGATTCGGAACTGGTTTTCAAGTAGTTCGCCAACGCTTCTTATGCGGCGGTTGCCCAGATGGTCTATGTCATCCACCTCGCCCTGCCCTGTGCGAAGTCCAAGCAGATATTTTATTATCTCTACTAAGTCAACCTCGGTCAACACTGTCTTGTCCATGGGGATGTTAAGGCCAAGCCTTTTGTTTACCTTAAGCCTTCCCACGGGGGACAGGTCGTAGCGTTTTTCGTCGAAGAACAGGCCATCAAACAGCGCCTTAGCGGCCTCCGGCGTGGGTGGCTCGCCCGGTCTCATCTTTTTATAAATCTCAATGAGCGCCTCTTCCTTAGTGGTAACCTTGTCTATCAGGAGTGTGTCCCTCAGAGACGGCAGAAACCTGACGTTATCTATAAACAGAAGTCCCAGAGTGTCTATCTTCGCCGACAGGATTCTGCTGAGTATCTCCTCTGTGATTATCTCATTGCCCTCTACGATTATCTCTCCAGTGTCGGGGTCAACGACATCGTGGAGGCTTATCCTGTCCAGTATGTCCTCGCGAAGGATGGGAATCTCCTTGACGCCGGCGTTTTGGAGCCTCTTAATGGCCGCCTTTGTAATTTTCGCCCCTTCTTTGACAATCGCCTCGCCTGTTTTGGGATCTTTTACGGCGGTGGTGGCCTTTATTCCCGACAGAATGCCCGCCAGTTTGCGCGTAAATGTGTTTTTGTCATAAATCTTTATCTCCTCTACCTGATAAAAAGTGTTCAGGAGGTCTTCGTTGGTCTTACCGAGGGCCTTCAGGACAATCGTAGAGGGAAGTTTCTTTCGCCTGTCTATGCGCACATAGAGGATGTCCTTTGTGTCGAACTCAAAGTCCAGCCATGAGCCTCTGGAAGGGATAACGCGTGCCGTATAAAGCAACCTTCCGCTGGTGTGTGTTTTGGTCTTATCTGTGCTGAAAAACACGCCCGGAGAGCGGTGCAACTGGCTGACAATTACGCGCTCTATGCCGTTGATGATAAAAGACCCGGTATCTGTCATCAGGGGAATCTCACCAATGTAGACCTCTTCCTCTCTGGATTCCCTCAATTGCTTTTTCCCGTCATCGCCGCTTTCCCATAGGTTCAGCCTGACCTTGATTTTTACGGGGGCAGAGAAGGTAAGGCCCTTGTGTATGCACTCCCTGTCGCGGTATTTTGGCTCAAGAATACTGTAGCCCAGATAGTCTATTGAGGCGGTCTCGTTGTAATCTACTATGGGGAATACGCTCCTGAATGCCGCCTCCAGGCCAAAGTTTCTCCGTTTTTCTGTTGAAATGTCTTTTTGCAGAAATACTTCATAGGACTTGCTCTGGATCTCTATCAGGTATGGAACCTCAAGCACCTTCGCAGCCTTGCCGAGGTTCAGTCTCTCTCTCATTACCCTTGCCATGTTACTCCTTGTTTTTAAGAATTCCATTAAGAATTCTACTGGCTCCTACCACAGGCGGGAGCGGGTTGTTCGTAACATTCGAGCACTGGGGACAAACTATTTAATCTCTACTTTAGCACCCTGTTCTTCCAGTTTGGCCTTGATGTTTTCGGCCTCTTCCTTAGTTACTCCGGTTTTTACTTCCTTAGGAGCGGTATCAACCAGCTCTTTGGCCTCTTTCAGACCGAGGGACGTCAACTCCCTGACCACCTTTATTACCTGTATCTTCTTATCGCCAACCACTGTCAATACGGCGTCGAAGCTGGTCTTTTCCTCCACTGGCTCGGCCGCTGCCGCCGCCGGGGCTGCCGCAACCGCAACCGCCGCCGCTGCCGTTACCCCATACCTGTCCTCGAATTCCTTGATGAACTCCGACATCTGTAATATGGTCATGTTGTCGAAAAACTGTAACACCTGCTCTTTTGTGATCTCTGACATTGCTGCCTCCTTTAGGTTATTGTAGTTTGTCTTTACTTGTCTATTTATCTGTACTTCACTATGCCGATTTCTTTTCTATTAACGCGTGAAGCGCGTTTGACATCTTACCTATCGTAGCGGATAACAGGCCTGCCATCTTGCCCATCGGCGCGGAGAAACATCCGGCCATCTGCGAAAGCAGCACCTCTTTGGGAGGGAGGTCAGCGATTTTCTTTAAGTCCTTAGCGTCATACAGCCTTCCTTCCACAAATCCGCCCAGCACCTTTAATTTCGCGTCCTTGCCCTTTGCCGATTCAAATACCTTCTTAGGAACAAGGGTAGGGTCGTCATACCCTATGGCCACCCCTACGGGGCCTGTAAACACATCCTTGTCTGTCTCTACCGGCGTGCCCTTGGCCGCTATCTTAGCCAGCGTGTTTTTCACCACCTTGAACTCTACAGCCGAACCTCTCAGGCTCACCCTCAGGGCGGATAGCTCTTCAACTGTCATGCCCTTATAGTCAGTCAACACTACCGCCTTCGCCCGTGCGAACTTCTCATTCAGGCTCGCAACTACCGCTTCCTTTTCCTTCTTGTTCATATCACGTCCCCTTTGTTCATATCGCTTGTATTCATATCACATCCCTTTCACGTCATTTTTTTCGTATCCTGTAATCATTATACCCGTCCTTTCTCTCAAGTTATCGGCCCTCAGTCCGATTGCTCTATGGCCCGAGACACTCAAAGACGGCCCAAGACACCCTGGTGCCAATATCTGGCGGCGGCATGGACATTCCATCAGGAACTCCATGTGTTGACCGTCTGAACAGGCCGACCTCTTCTGGCCGATTATACTTATCGTACCTGTCGTCTCTGACCGTGTTGACATTTCTTGTCTATATTTTTGATGCTGTTACCGAACCTAAATCAATTTTCAGACCGGGACCCATCGTTGAGGAGATAACCAGCCTCCTCAGATACCTCCCGCGGCTTGTAGACGGTTTTGCCTTTATTATCGAATCGAGTGCCGTCTTGACGTTGTCTGCTATGCTCTCCGGCTTAAAAGACAGTTTCCCTACGGGCATATGGACTATCCCGCCCTTTTCCACCCTGTAATCCACCTTACCCGCCTTTATCTCCTTTACCGCCCTGGTTATGTCAAACGTAACCGTGCCGGTCTTTGGGTTTGGCATAAGCCCCCTTGGCCCAAGTAGTTTTCCAAGTTTACCTACCGCGCCCATTAAGTCAGGCGTTGCCACGGCCTTATCGAAATCCAGCCATCCCTTTTGTATCTTTTCTATCATGTCCTCGGCACCCACGAAGTCGGCACCGGCGTCGCGCGCCTCTTTCTCCTTCTCGCCCTTTGCAAACACCAGCACACGCACCGTCTTGCCTGTTCCATGCGGCAGCACGACGAACCCTCTGACCATCTGGTCGGATTTCCTCGGGTCAACGCCGAGGTTCAGGGCAATGTCCAGTGACTGGTCAAACTTCACGAACGATATCTCTTTTAGTAAAGCAATGGCCTCCTCTACGGAGTACTCCTTAAGCCTGTCAATCTTCTTAACCGCCTCATCATATTTCTTGCCCATATGGTCTCGTCTCCTTCCGAAATCCTTCTTTATAATTCGCTGCCGCTAGTCCACCACGTCAATGCCCATACTTTTGGCCGTACCGCTTATTATCCTGACGGCCTTGTCGGCGTCATACGCGTTGAGGTCGGGCATCTTTGTCTTCGCTATTTCTTTCACCTGAACGCTGGTCACCTTGCCGACCTTTTCCTTATTCGGCACGCTTGAGCCTTTGATTACACCGGCCGCCTTTTTCAGCAGTTCCGCCGCAGGGGGCGTTTTCAGTATAAACGTAAAACTCCTGTCTTTGTATATTGTCAACACTACGGGCACTATGGTATCGCCCATCGGCGCGGTCTTTGCGTTGAACTGCTTGCAAAAATCCATTATATTGATACCGTGCGGGCCGAGGGCCGGGCCCACCGGTGGTGCGGGATTCGCCTTCCCCGCCGACAATTGTATCTTGACCATCGCGGTCACTTCCTTGGCCATCTGTACTTCCTCCTATGGTGTTATCTATGTTCTTTCTACCTGATAGAAACTCAGCTCAACCGGCGTCTGTCTGCCGAATATACTAACCATTACCTTCAGCCTGCCGTGGTCGAAGTCCACCTCGTCCACGTAACCGTTGAAGTTCGAAAACGGCCCGTCTGTAATGCGCACGCCCTCGCCCTTGGAATACTGCATCTTTACTTCCTGGCCTGTTCCCTTTTCCTGCTGCTGAAGTATCACCTCTACCTCCTCATCAGGCAGTGGCACGGGCCGGGTACCACCGACGAAACCCGTAACGCGGGGGATGTTCTTCACGAGGTGCCATGTCTCATCGGACATCGCCATCTCTACGAGTATATAGCCGGGATAGAACTTCCTGTCGCTCTCGGTCTTTTTGCCCCTCTTTATCTCCACTATCTTTTCTGTCGGGATAAGCACCCGCGATATCCTGTCGTCGAATTTTACCTGCAACACCTTCTCTTCAATACCGTGTTTTACCTTATCCTCGTACCCTGAGTACGTATGCACTACATACCATCTTTTTTCCATATCCCTGCCTTAAGTTCCCACCTCTGCAAATTTATCAATAACTCATTTAGGGCGGCTACTGCCGCCTATTTTATCATCGACTGTATTAGTTTTGACAATCCCATATCGACAATACCCAAAAACATCGAAAGCACCACCGTAAATATCAACACCACCCAGGTTGAGCCAATAAGCTCTTCCCTTGACGGAAAGGCCACTTTCTTCGTCTCCAACTTTACTTCCTTAAAAAATACCTGAATCTTCTCAATCATCATCTATACCCTTTAAACACCCTTTCATAATACACACCCCTGTTTATGAACCCTTAATATTCTGGCAGGCCAGGAGGGATTTGAACCCCCAACACCCGGATTTGGAGTCCGACGCTCTGCCGTTAGAGCTACTGGCCTTCCTCTGCACACACGCCGCACACCGCGCCTTGGCTGTTGTCTCCTTTATGCCTTCACCTCTTTGTGCTCGGTATGCCGCTTGTCGAACTTACAGTATTTCTTCAGGTTCAGCTTCTCTGTTGTGTTCTTCTTGTTCTTCCTCGTTGAATAGTTCCTGCTCTTACACTCCTTGCACTGTAGTAAAATTATATCTCTCATCTCTCTCTACTCCAACACTTCCGTAACGACGCCGGCTCCAACCGTCCTGCCACCCTCTCTT
>NZ_JBJUSG010000016.1:0-36277 GCF_046044395.1 Candidatus Magnetominusculus dajiuhuensis
GGGGGGGGGGGGGCTGCTTTACTATTGTGACACAGTCTGTTCGCAGGAATGACACGGTTTGTTGTACAGTTTCTTGTCTGCAACTTGGAATAATTTTTCGACAATAATTATCGATAATGCAATACGAATTAGTCCACGTAATTATGACACAGTCTGTTCGCAGGAATGACAGATAAAGAAATGGTGTCAGCCTGTCACAGTAAAGAAATAATGCCAGCCTGTCAAGGTGTGTTTGCCATGATTGGATACAAAAAAACTGAATACAAAAAAAACTTGACGAACGTAGATAGGGCAGCGTACACTATAATGGTGGGGGGCAATATGATTTAGGAGTCTTCAAGTATGACTGAGCAGTTTTTCACAAGCAATATGGGGTATGTATATCTTGTCTATGGATTTGCCTTTATATCTATGGGTGCTTTAATCCTTGTTCAACCTAAAACCTACGGACTGTTCAGATTAACAAGAAAAATCTGGTTGCTCGCCATGTTTGCCCTCCTTCATGGCGTAAATGAATGGCTGGATATGGCGGTATTTATATATCCTGCGCATGGCATTCTGAAGATGACGGCTTTTGTTTTTATGATGTTATCGTTTTGCTTCCTGTTTGAATTTGGCAGGCGTTTGGTTAAAACGGATGTGTCTCTGGACAAGTTGTCCAGATTGCTGTCGTGGTGGTTAATGCCGACGGTTTCAGTGCTTATCCTTGTTATCACATTTAGTTCGAGAGAATGGCTCATAACTGGACAAATATTGCCGAGATATTTTATTGCGTTGCCTGGGACTATCCTGACCGCCATCGGCCTGAATGCCTATCGCAAAGAAACAGATAATATTGAGGCATCAAGGCTCAATAGATTTGATACTTATCTTAAGATTGCCGCGGCGTGTTTCATAGCATATGGTTTTTTTGCCGGATTGGTTGTGCCAAAAGGCGGCTTTTTCCCATCGAATATTCTTAATGCCGGGGGCTTTTTATCTGTTGTCCATATCCCCGTTCAGGTGTTTAGGGCAATAGCGGCCTTGATTATTGCCTTTTCTATCGTTGTAATAGTCAGAATAATATCAAAAAATCTTGCTACTATTGATGTCTATAACAATATGGTTAATCAATATAACCTTTATCTTAGTAAAAATATTAGGGACAATAAAATTCTTTCTTATTTAACAGGTTTCCTGTTTATTGCTGCCATTATTATAATGATAATAACAGTCCATTGGATTAAGGACAGGGCAATAAACATTATTCATAATAACGCCTTAGAACGTGTAAATATATATAATAGACATTTAAATGAGAAACTAAGCCATTACGAGGCATTCCCTAAATTACTATCAGGACGTCCTTACGTTATTGAACACGCAAATCGTCCCGGTGAACAACGTAATATGAATGAATATTTATATAATTTCAGCGAATCTATAGGGGCGTCTTTATCTTGTGTAATAAATACCGACGGGATGGTAACCGCGTCAAGCAACTATGATACCCCGGCAAGTCTTGTAGGAAAAAACCTTAGTTACAGAGAATATTTCCAGAGCGCTATGAAAGATATCCCTTTTAAATACGTAGGTATTGGAGCCTTCACAAAAATTCCTGGTTTATTTCTATCATATCCGATAAAGAATGGCAAGGATATAACCGGAGTTGTCGTAGTGAAATTCGACTCCAAAATGTTTATGCCAAATAATGAAGGCAGCAATCAGTTGTTTTTTATTGTAGATAACAACGGGGTTATTTTTTATTCAAGCGATGAGAGATATAATTACTACACAGAAATCCAACTACCTGAGACTGAATTACAGAGGATTAAGGACAATAGGCAATATGCCGATGAGCCGTTGCTGCCGTTACCGATTATAAAAAAATCAGAAGCCAATTCTTTAACGTTTGTTACGATGCGCCATAAAAATCTGTCAGGGAATGGATTCGCTGATGTAGAATATTTGCAGGAAGAGATTTATGATAATAGATTTGATTGGCATGTGGTGTTGTTTACTGATGTTTCTACTATTAGTGGATATGTAAGTAAATCGGCCATGCTTGCATTTATATTAATAGCCGTGGTTTTAATTGGTTGTATATTACTAATTAAGAAAAGTAAAACAAAAATTATGATAATGAATAATTATATAAATTATTTTATAGATGCCTATGGTAGTCTGTCAGAAAAAAATAAGCAAATAGAAAATCATAAAAGAGACGAGGAAATATTAAACTCAGTTCTTTACATATCATTATCACCTGATCCCTTTGAGGTAAAACTACAATCAATATTAAATTTTATATTGATACACTCGCGGAGTTCCTTCCAATCGAAAGGGTGTCTATTTATTTGTAACGAAAAGGCAAAGACACTTCAAATGGAGGTATCGAAAGACTTTAGCAAGGAACAGGCGTTGGCTTGCTCAAATCTTCCCTATGGCAAATGTCTGTGCGGGTTGGCTGCAGCCACAAGAAAAGTTGTGTTCTTATCAGATTGCAATGAAGACGAACATTTGAGTAATTTTGAGAATTCTACCGCGCATGGACATTACTGCATACCCATCATGTCATCTGCGGAATTATTGGGAGTAATAAATATATATGTAGAAGCCGGATATCATCGCAATGACCCGGATGAGCAATTCTTAATGAGTATAGCGCATATACTTGCTGTGGTAATTCAACGCAACAAAGAGATGCAGATACTGGAGATGGACAGGTCGGCAAGTGTTACAACGCTGGCGGCGGGTATAGCTCATGAGATAAACAATCCGCTGTCATTTATTAAGACCTCTGTAAGCACATTAAATAAATATCTCGTAAAAATTGAACCTTTTGTAAGACATTCTCAAATATCGCCCTCGCACGAATCCTTGTCAGGGGAACAAATACAAGCTCTGCAACGAGACAAGATACTTGACATGCTCTCTATGATGGGCAATAAAATCAATTCGTCTAACAGGGGCATAGAGAGGATTATGGAGGTCGTCAATGCCCTGAAGATGTTTTCACGTCTCAACAAGGAAGGATTTACAGACGTTGACATCAACAGGTGCATTGACGAGACATTGTCAATACTAATAACTGGGAGCCGTAACGTGAATATTATTAAGGAATATTCAGAGCTGCCTACGTATCTCTGCGAACCGCAGGCGATGAACCAGTGTTTTTATCATATAATAGAAAACGCTATTCACGCTGTTGATGTTGCCGGGACAGGCAATATAACAATATCCACTTCGCATATACGTGTGGGCGAGGCTCAGGACGAAACAATTCAGGTCAGGATAACCGACGACGGCACAGGCATGTCAGAGGAGACAGTGAAGCGCGCGTTTGTCCCTTTTTATACGACAAAAGAGGTGGGTTCGGGCAAGGGCCTGGGGCTGTCCATAGTGGATGGGGTAATAAAACGCCACGGCGGCACCGTTGATATAGAAAGTACGGTTGGCAAGGGTACGTCTGTAACAATACAACTGCGCCTTGGCCAGAATGTTTAGCCCAATTTTTTTTGGTGGGAACTCCTGTGACAAAAGATACCTTGACAAAATAATTATAAAAGTATAAAATTGCCATAGTCTGGATGATGATAGAATGAAAGGGATATAACGAGAGCCATGACGATGAGCGAGAGCCGTGACTATGATTGAAAAGAAGATACCTAATCCGAGGCCGTTACAGAAAAAGAAGCCGCCGTGTCCGGCGACGATGGCCTTTGAGGCGTTTGCCAAGGCCTTTGAGGGGTTTGAGCAGACCAAAGTCGAGAGGACAAAGTGCTGGGAGTTCTTTAAGTGCGGGCTGCACAAGGTGGGGTTACACAAGCATGGGCAGTGTTCGGCGTTCACTAAGTCCGCTGGAAGGCGCTGCTGGCTGGTCGCTGGCACACTAAGCGGGACAGAGCCGGAGTGTGAAGTCGCCCGAACCCTCAAAAGTTGCAAGGACTGTGAGTTCTATCAGAAAGTAAAAAAGGGCGAGATATAATTTAACGGCTGATGAAGCACCAATGGACGCAGAAAAGTGGACGCGAAGAAGTGGGCGCAAAAAAGACAGACGCAAATGAGCGGTTACAAAAAATTAACAGACTGGCCGCCCCATGCTGGCCGCCCCATGCTGGCCGCCCCATGGAAGCTAATGTCACTGCCTGTCGCTTTACAGGCACTGGCGGTGTGGCATTGCATGTGGGCCAGGCAGTTAGCGGGGGCGCAGTGATGAGAGCAGTGGCGCATATTGACAGGCAAGGCAGCAACTTTGGCAGATAAGGCCGCAGCCTTAACCTCCATTTCGGCAGAGGGGGGTGCCTCCACATCAGGTGGCGGTATTCACATTGAGGTTGACGCGTCGTGGAGCAGATCGCTCCTTAAAATGGCCGATGAGCTTATCGGCATATCAAAGGCGACAGAGACAGAGTTCCTTGAGCTTGGGGCGAGTTTGCAGGATTTTTCCTTCGCGTGCATAGAGAATTCCTCTATGGCCGGCAATCTCGTAAACGCGATAGAAAGCGGCAGCGGTTTCAATGTGCATTCTCTGAAGGAACTCTTCGAAACGGTTTACAGTGAGATAGACACTTCCTCTAAACTGATACTTGAAGGTTCCAGGGAAATGAACCTTATTATAAATGACCTTAATAAGGTCTTAGAGATGGAGGAATTTTTTAAGAAACTGTCAAAAACGATATCCATCATAGGCACATTGATAAGGATAGAGACGGCTCGCGTGGGCAACGCGGAATTCAATATTATGACAGATTTGGTTGATACGCTGGCAAGGCAGATATTAAAAGGCACAGATGAGATAATCTCATCCGTAAGGACGGCAAATACGAGCGTGGTGAATGTAAATGAACAGCTTGCTCCGTTCATAGAGACTGCCGACAGGGAACTTGACTCAGTTAAGAGCCGTGTTAATATTATACTGGGAGAGTTGGACGCGATGTCAACACAGGCCAAGTGGCTGTGTGAGAGGATAAGCAACAGGGCATATTCCATCTCGCCGGAGGTTGGCGAGGTAGTCGCCTCAATTCAGTTCCATGACATAACGCGCCAACAGATAGAACACGTCTCAGAGGCCTTTCACGAAATAGAGGCAAAAATCGGGACATTCGACTCTGAAGACGAAAACGGCAAATTCGTCCTGATAAGGTGGGTATCGGAGGTCATAAAGATACAGATAGGCCAGCTTAATTTTGTCCTCAATGAGACACAAAAGGCCGCCGTAACTATATCCGGCTCTCTGTCGAAGGTTTCAGAGTTGTCAGAGGCACAGGCCGAAGACGCCATAACGATAACCGCTGAGGAGGAATCCGGCAATAATAAAATCACTCTGGTGGGCACGGCGTTGGATGCCCTCGTCAAGGTACTGGTTGCGGTTAATGATATGACGGTAAACCTGCTTGAGTCAATTAAACTGACCAGCACAAACCTTCAGGGGATGACCGGCCAGGTGGCAAATGTCGAGTCAATAAGCGAGAACATGAATCTCCTTGCGATGAACGCGATGATAAAGGTATCGCGCGTGGGGGCTGCCGGAAGGGCGCTTGGCGTTCTCGCCAATGAAATAAGCAATCTGTCAGAAAACGCCAATATCAGGATATCAGACTGCGCGGGGTTGATTAACTCAATACTCAAAAGGTCAGCACAGATTAAGACATACCTGTCAGAGCAGTTGCTCTCTCGTTTAGAGACATCAAAGACAGTTGCTGTGCAGACGCGCCAGGCCATTGAGACTGTTATGGAACAGGATAAGGAAGTCATCTCGTCAATGAATAAGATATCGGCAAGCGCGGCACAGCTCAAGGTAGACATAGAAAACGTCATAAAAAAGATCAATTTCAGCAACATAATACAATGCACCGTCACAGAGGTAATAGCCGAGCTTGAAAGAATCCTTGGCGACGTAATGGCCACAATCCCGGGCCATATACACGACGACGTAAACTATGCGCCTGATTTAAAGGAGATGCTCAGCAGATATACGATGCAATCAGAAAGAAATATCCACACAGGTGCCGCGGCTTCGGAGGATGGGGATTCGCTGCTTTGGGGTGAAAGCTGTGCAAAGCCTGACGACGGGGCAGGCGACAATTTTGAGTTGTTTTAACTATAATGGAATTGATTCAGTTAATAGCAGAACTGGATTCCTGCTTTCACAGGAATGACAAACAGCTTGAAGGCTGCAATGACAACAAATGTCGTCTTCCCCTGTCTGTCATTCCCGTGAAAACGGGAATCCAGAAGGTTATAGAATAGAGAGCCACAGTGTTTTGCAAATGGCTCAATTGAGTGGTTGATAGAATTAAATGTTAAAGAGGAAGAATAATGTTAAATAGTAAGGAGGAGAATAAATGAGCGATTTTCAGTTGAGTAAATCAGGGGAGCTGAGAATTTCGGGCGATGTGACAATTCTGAATGCCGCAGAGGTGAAAGACGCGGTATTGGGGGCGCTGAAAAATTCAAAAAATGTTACCATAGATATCAAGGGTGTCGAGGGAGTTGACTTGTCCTTTCTTCAGATATATTTTGCGGCAAGGCACTCGGCTGAGGCGTCGAAAAAGGGGCTGTCGCTGATAAATCCGCCGGAGGGGTTTTTGAGTTTGATAGAAGACGCCGGGTTTGACCGTTATTTTAATTTCCCGAAATCGGAGGCCGCCAATGGCTAAGGTAATAATGACAGTAGATGATTCGGCAAGCGTGAGGCAGATGGTCGCCTTTACACTGAAGGGGGCTGGATATACGGTCGTAGAGGCCGTTGACGGCAAGGACGCCCTTGCCAAACTGGCCCAGACGCAGATAAACATGATGATAACTGATTTAAACATGCCAAACCTTGACGGAATAGGCCTGATAAAGGGAGTGCGTGCAATGCCGGCCTATAAATTCATACCGATAGTGATGCTCACAACCGAATCTCAGGACAGCAAGAAGCAGGAGGGAAAGTCCGCCGGCGCTACGGGGTGGATAGTAAAACCATTTAAGCCTGACCAACTGTTGGCGGTGGTAAAGAAGGTGCTGGGATGAGCGGCGAAGACGACGGTTTAGACGCAGGACGTGAGGCATTTAAGGAGGAGGCCGCTGAGCTTCTGACAGAGCTGGAGACATCCCTCTTAGAGCTTGAGGAACACCCAACTGATGAGGATTTGATAGGGCGCGTGTTTCGCGCCATGCACACGGTAAAAGGCTCAGGGGCGATGTTCGGATTTGACGACATAGCCGAATTCACACACGAGGTGGAGACGGCCTTTGATATGGTCAGAATGGGAAAACTTGCCGTCACTAAGGAACTGACAAACCTGACACTTCGTGCGCGCGACCAGATTCGCACGATGATAGAGGCCTCTGAGGGCAAGGCAACCGTTGACCACAGCGTCTCTAAGTCCATAATAGGCTCACTGCAGCTTTTGACAAAGGGTGGGTCTGCTAAGGCGGCAGTACAGGAAGCCGAAGAGGCCTCAGAAAAAAAACCGTCTAAGACCGCGTTAGCAGACGGCTCCCACTCAATTACATATCGAATAAGGTTCAAACCCGCCGCTGACCTTTTCATAACGGGGACAAACCCGATATTGCTGCTCAATGAGCTGCGCCAGATGGGAAGCTGCATGGTGATAGCCCAAACAGACGCCATCACGCGCCTTGAGGAATTCAACCCGGAGACGTGCGCGACCTACTGGGACATCATCCTGACGACCACTCATAGCGCTAATGCCATAAAAGATGTGTTTATATTTGTTGACGACATGTGTGAATTACATGTCGAGGTGGTTGATGAGGAAGGGGAATACGACGAGGACGAAGGGTACATGAAACTCGGCGAGATATTGGCGGCGCGTGGCGACGTCAAGGTGGACGAGTTAAAAAAGCTCCTGGGCAAGCAGAAAAAAGTCGGAGAGATACTGGTTGACGCCGGGATTGTGGACAGTGGGCACATAGAATCGGCCCTCGCTGAGCAGCAGCACATAAAGGAAGTCCGCGAACAGCGGCAGAAAACAGCCGACGGCGCGGCAAGCATAAGGGTGCCATCGGAGAGGCTTGACAAGCTCGTTGACCTTGTCGGGGAGCTGGTCACAGTGCAGGCAAGGTTGAGCCAGACGGCGGCCATAAACGGCGAGGTCTTGCTTACCTCCATAGCCGAAGAGGTGGAGCGTCTTACGTGGGAACTGAGGGACGGCACGATGAGCATCAGGATGCTTCCCATAGGGACGACATTCAGCAAGTTTAAGAGACTGGTGCGCGACCTTTCCAATGATTTGGGCAAAGAGATACAGATGACCACAGACGGGGCTGAGACCGAGTTAGACAAAACGGTCATAGAGAAACTCAACGACCCGCTCGTGCATATAATAAGAAACAGCATAGACCACGGTGTGGAAAGGCCTGACGTAAGAGAGGCCGCCGGAAAACCCAGAATGGGCACGGTGCATTTGTCGGCGGGGCATTCGGGTGCGAACGTCCTGATAAAGATAGAAGACGACGGGGCAGGGCTGGACAAAGAGAGAATATTAAAGAAGGCGATAGACAACGGCCTCGTGGCGCCTGATGCCGAGCTGTCGGAGAAGGAGATATTCGGGATGATATTTGCTCCGGGTTTTTCCACCGCCGCAAAGGTAACAAACGTATCGGGGCGAGGCGTTGGGATGGATGTTGTAAAGAAAAACATAGACGCCCTTCGCGGCATCGTAGAGGTAAAGAGCAAAAAGGGCGCGGGGACGACTATCACGCTGAGGCTCCCCCTGACGCTTGCCATAATAGACGGCCTGCTTGTGAAGATAGCCGATGAGGTCTTTGTTATCCCGCTGGCAGTGGTTGAGGAATGCGTGGAGCTGAGCAAAAAAGACATTGAAAGGACGCACGGCAGACATGTCTCAAACGTGCGCGGTGTCCTGATACCGTATATAAGACTTAGGGAGCATTTCCTTATTGACGCCGAAGAGCCTGAGATGGAGCAGATAGTTATAACCGAGGTTGAAGACAAAAAGGTGGGCTTTGTTGTAGACTACGTAATAGGAGAACATCAGACGGTAATAAAGACACTGGGAAGGGTTTTTAAGGACATAGAGGGGGTCTCGGGGGCGACCATACTGGGCGACGGCACGGTGGCCCTGATTATGGACATCCCCAGTCTGGTACGTTCTGTGGCAAGACACGAGCCTGCGATTGCAGAAGCCGTAGGCGTTTAAGGAAAAAACAATAAAGAATCGGGAGGTACCTGGAAATGTCAGCAACCGCAACATCCGAACCGACACAGTATTTGACATTTGAATTGGAGGAAGAGACGTTTGCCCTTGATATATCGAAAGTCAGAGAGGTACTTGAGTTCAGCAGCGTAACAAAGGTGCCGCGCACACCGGAGTTCATGCGCGGGGTAATCAATCTAAGGGGAAGCGTTGTGCCAGTGGTTGACCTCAGATTAAAATTCGGGATGACTCGTACGGAGAAAACAGTAAACACCTGCGTAATAATCGTGGAGGTGTCATTTGAGAGCGAGTCAATGGTGCTGGGGGCGCTGGCGGATTCCGTGCAGGAGGTAATAGAGCTTGAACCGGAGAAGATAGAGCCGGCCCCAAGCATAGGGATGCAGTTGAGGACTGATTTCATAAAGGGCATGGGCAAGCGTGACGAGGAGTTCATAATTATTCTGGATATAGACAAGATATTTACCGCAGACGAACTGGCCTTCGCGCAAGAGGCAAGCCAATCAGCGGCATAGGGTAGGGCGATATGGCAGACGGTTACGATGACGTAAGACGCGAAACCGCGGTTTTGTCTGACAAGGTATTTCGCCGCCTTAGCGATTTTGTGCAAAACGAAGTGGGCATAAAAATGCCCCCCGCGAAAAAGACGATGCTTGAGGCTCGTCTGCAGAGGAGGCTTCGCAAGCTTGGCATCGGTTCATTTGAACAGTACAGCGATTACGTATTCAGTCCCAAGGGTACCGAAAGCGAATTGGTTCATATGATAGACGCGGTGACTACGAACAAGACAGATTTTTTTCGTGAGCCAAATCATTTTGACTATTTAACGAGGCACGCCCTTCCGACGCTTATCGAAAGCACGGGGGCGGGGGCAATGCGTCCGCTGATGCTCTGGAGCGCCGGTTGCTCAACAGGTGAGGAGCCTTATACGCTCACAATGGTACTAAGTGAATTTGCAGAGAGGGCACCCGGCGGGCGGTTCAGCTTCACTATAATCGCAACAGACATTTCCACAAAGGTACTGGGCATAGCAAAAGAGGCAATATACGACGAGGAGAAGATTCAGCCCGTACTGATGCCGTTGAGGAAAAAATACCTCCTAAAAAGCAAAGACACATCAAAGAAGCTCGTGCGCATTGTGCCGGAGCTGAGGCGTAGTGTAATATTTCGCAGGCTGAATTTCATGGATGACGACTTCGGATTCAGAGAGACGATGGACATAGTATTCTGCAGAAACGTGGTAATATATTTTGATAAGCCTACGCAGGAGCGGCTTCTTACGAAGTTCGCAAAGTACTTGCAACCTGGCGGCTATCTTTTCATGGGGCATTCGGAGACTATTGCGGGCCTCAATGTGCCATTTACGCAGGTAGCTCCGACCATATACAGGGTCAGGAAATGAAATTTAAAGAGATGGGATTGCCGCTGGTGTTTCTCAAACCCGGCGAGGTCTATATAACCGGGAAACCGGCGCTGGTGAAAACGGTGCTGGGGTCGTGTGTATCAATAACGATGTTTGAGCCTATGCGGCGTACTGCCGCTATCTGCCACGGTATGCTTCCTGACTGCGTTGGGGAGGGCTGTGGTGAATGTCCTGAGAAACTAAAATACGTTACTTGTTCCATTAAATATATTCTCAACAAGATGCGAGACAGGGGGGTAAACGCCAGGGACATTGAGGTAAAGGCCTTTGGCGGAGGCGATGTCCTCACGTATAAAAATTATGACGCTAAGGCAACAGTGGGAAGGCAAAATATAGACGCGGCGCTGGAAATCCTTGGTGCCCTTGGCCTTAAACCTAAGACATCCGACCTTGGGGGCGACAGGGGGCGCAAGATTTTTTTTAATACACAAACAGGCGAGGTTCTGCTCAGAAAATTGAGGAAGACCGCGGTGGAATGTGGCAGGGTAACTTAATGAGTAAAATATTGGCAATAAAAGGTGGACGATGAGAGATAAAATAAAGGTACTTATAGTGGATGACTCGGCGATAGTGCGCCAGACGCTGTCGGATATCCTGTCCTCTGACCCTCAGATACAGGTTATTGGGACGGCGGCAGACCCGTTTGCCGCGGCAAAGAAGATACAGGAGGAGTTGCCCGACGTAATAACGCTGGATGTGGAGATGCCGCGAATGGACGGCCTGACTTTTTTAAAGAAGTTGATGAGCCAGCATCCGATACCCGTGGTGATGTGCTCATCGCTTACGGAAATCGGTTCTGAGACTGCCTTAAAGGCGATGGACCTGGGTGCCGTTGAGATAATAACCAAGCCGCGCATGGGTACTAAGCAGTTCATTGAGGAATCCAGGATGACAATCTGCGACTCAGTGAAGGCTGCGGCCTCATCAAGGCCGAGGCGTATATCAGCGGTAAGGACTGAAAAAATGGTTGCCCCAAAGCTGACCGCGGACGCGGTGCTGGATAAGCCGACATCAAAGGCGATGATTCAGACAACTGAAAAAGTGGTAATCGTGGGCGCGTCAACGGGCGGTACGGAGGCGTTAAAGGTATTTTTGGAGGATTTTCCAACGGATTGTCCGGGTATCGTAATTGTCCAGCATATGCCGGAGCATTTTACTGCCGCGTTTGCAAGGAGGCTGGACAGCATCTGCCGAATCTCTATAAAAGAGGCGCAGGACAACGATACGGTTATCAGAGGCCATGCCCTCATAGCCCCCGGCAACAAGCATACGCTGATAAAAAGAAGCGGTGCCCGCTACTATGTAGAGGTGAAAGACGGCCCGCTGGTAAGTCGGCATCGCCCGTCAGTGGATGTGTTGTTTCGTTCGGCGGCCAGATATGCCGGCAAAAACGTCGTGGGCGTCATTATGACTGGAATGGGAGACGATGGCGCGCGCGGGATGCTCGAAATGAAAGAAGCCGGGGCAATCACCATCGCGCAGGACGAGGCGTCATGCGTGGTTTTCGGGATGCCCAACGAGGCGATTAAACTTGGCGGTGTGGATAAGGTAATGCCCCTTGACAGGATAACCCGCGAAGTCCTCAGGCTCTGTAATTAGTAGGATGTCCAACCTGCTGGTTGATTTTCCTCTTGACAGAGGGTAGGGCGGAGTGCTAATTTATAACACTATGGAAGACATCGAAACCAAAGTCTCCGAGCCGGTTGTCTCAGCACCCACTGTGGCTGCGCCCGCTGAAAGGCAGTCATATTTAAAAATTATGGCGAAGGCGGCACCGGATAATTGGTTTAAGGGTTTCCTTAAGAGGGTGTTTTTCGTTGAAATCCTCCAGGGGATGTCCCTGACGATGTCATATATGTTCAAAAAGCCTGTCACAAGGCAATATCCAAAGGAAAAACGGGAATCAATGCCGGGCTTCAGGGGGATGCACGCCCTCGTTAGAAAACCCCTTACGCGGCGGGCACGGTGCGTGGGCTGCGGGTTGTGTGCCGCCATTTGTCCCTCTAAGTGTATCACGATATATACGTCCGAGGGGAAGACCCATGAGAAGGTGGTTGACCGGTATGAGATAGAGATTTTAAGGTGCCTGTTCTGCGGGTTATGCGTTGAGGCGTGCCCGTTTCAGGCTATTGTGCTTACAGGACATTACGAATATGCCGACTCCTCAAAGGAGTCCTTTCGTCTGACCAAAGAAAAACTGATGGACAATTGGGACAAATACATGACCGACGAAAAGGGCAAGTTCTATTTTAAGAATTTTTGGGCACCAAGGAAAAGCCATTTTGAGACCCCACCTGACCAGGCCGTTTTTAAAGGCAGACAGGTGAGATGAGCTTTCAGTGGACTGAGAACCTGGCCGTCGGCGTTGAGCTTATGGATGAGCAGCACAAGGAGCTGTTTCAGAGGGTGAACGCCTTTGTCGAGGCGGTAGCGCAGAACAAGGAGAGCGTTTTTGTCGAGGAGCTTATAAAGAATCTTGAGAGTTATATTGAGACCCATCTGACCCTCGAAGAGACATACATGAAGCAGTACGACTACGACGAGGAAGACACAGAGGCTCACCTAAAGCAGCACAAAACCCTGAGGACAAACTTTCAAAGACTAAAAACAGAATACCAGAGAAAAGGCTCAAGCAAGGACTTAAATCAAAAGCTACAAGAGCACCTCTGCAATTGGCTTATAACCCACGTCAGTAAGATTGATAAGAAGCTCGGCGATTATTTGTAGCCAGCCAATGCGGACGCACATTTATAGCCGCGAACGCACATTAGTATCGCGTGGCGCGTTGCCTCAATAAATAGTCGGCGTAGCACCTGTGATTTAATTAGTGGGGATATCCTAAGTCTATAAATAATGTGCCGCTGGCGTTGTCGTTCATCTGTGCGGCATTAGAGTCTGAATTATCGGCAGAGGGGCCTTCGCCGGTGTTGCCGTTAGGCTGTGGGTCAGGTGCCGGTGTGACTGAGACCTGTTCATCTTGCCGGTGTGCCGGTTGCTTAGGCTGTTTTAATTCCATTTTCTTTATCTCACCAGTGCGGGTATCTGTTGGAACCGTTTTATCAGGCGTGTAGAGTTTTATTATCTGCGCGTCTATTGGTTTTGGCATCGGCAAGGGATGTTGGGGTAGCGCGGTGTTAATAATCAGCCCGAATCCCCACAACATGCCTGCCCATATAATCAGAGATATTAAGATAGTCCACGGCAGGCGCCGCCAGGGATTATCAATATGATTATTACTGTCCGGCAAGCGGCTCTTCCCCACGGCTCTTCACCGCGATCATGAAATGCTCCGCCCCGGCGCGCTGCGCCTGAAGCATTGCCTGCACCACCACGCCCTGCGGGGTGTCATTATCCGCGGCAATTACTATATGGCCGCCTTTGCCCTTTAACATTGGCTGCAATCTATCGCTCAGGATGGCAAGGGTTACAGGGGCGTCATTCAGCGCAATAGCGCCGTCTTTGGCTATGGCCAGCGTTACGTCAGAGCTTGACGGCGTTGGAGAGACCGCGCCCTCCGGCAGATTAATCCTCAATGAATGGATGTTTTGCATGGCCAGTGAGGCCAGTATGAATGTGGCCAGAAGAAAGAACATCACGTCTATCATCGGTATGATTTCTATACGCCCACGCTTTGAGCGTCTGCCTTTATGGAATTTCATGCCCCACCCCTGTTTCCCTCGTCTATGCGAAGGCGGTCTATCAGCCGTGTGCCAAGCCGCTCCATCTTATCCATAGTGTTGGCGTGTATGTGCGAAAAGAAGTTAAATGAAAACAATGCGATAAGCGCTATGACTATGCCAAGGGTCGTTGCTATCAGCGCCTGTGCCACACCACCCGTAATCCCTGTTGGATTTACAAGGCCCCCCGTGCCGATCAATTTAAACGACTCCATCATGCCTATAATTGTCCCTACCAACCCCACAAGCGGCGCCGCCGTTACGATGGTCTCCAATATCCACAGCCCCCGGTTCAGTGCCTGTTCTATAAGCTGCGCCTCATCAACCGCCCGTGACTCCACCCACCACGCCGGATTTGAGCGGTTGTCAAGGATAACCTGAAAGAAACGCCTGTAAAAACTGCGCCGCGCCAGAGACGCCATCCTGTCCTGCAGCAGCTCCCACTGAAAGCCATACGTCTCCGCAATGTCCACTATCTGCCCCGGCAGCCCGCAGTAACGCATGTTGACAAATGTCCTGTCAAGCAGGATTGCCACAACCAACACCCCCATGGCAAACAGGGGGTACACCATCAAACCGCCTAACCTCAGGGCCTGAAGCGAGGCCATAAGATATTCCATTGTTATCCTCCTTATTTTCTTTTAATTTTATACAGCGCGAATATTCTGTTCTGTTCTGTGTGGTAGGTAATCTGCTGCCAGTCGTAGGCGTTGAGCATCTCCTGACAGAACTTCTTTTGAACGGGGTTGTCCACATTGCACCAGTAGTTATAGTGGAAATAGACATTCTGGCCGTACCGGTTGAAAAAATAGTTCATCCTGTCAGGGTTATAAGTGGCGGTTGAGGTCTGCGCGGCGTTGGCACCCCAGAGTAAAAACATGCCCGGATTATGTGTAAGGATTATGGAGTTTTCCTTATCCACCGACGAAAGCATCTTTTTTGCCTCTACATAGTCAACCCTGCACTCCCACGCGTCCTCTCCCTCCGCCCTTATATATGGCAGGTGGGCAGAGAATGCAAGAAATAGTATAACCGCGGCCATTGCCGCCATATATCGGGAAAGTCTGGTATCTCTAAAACCGGCCACCACCCGGTACAACCCAAGTCCAGAAAGCAGTGCCAGCGGCATGTATGACACTACGGAGTATCGGACATCCTGTCCATAGTCGTAGCTGCCCGCGTAGAAAGTCAGAAACACCCCCCAGAGCAAAAGAAACCACGTCAAAAGTATAACCCTCTCTTTAGAAAAATCTATTCTGTAAGAAAATATCCCAAGAGCAAATAGCACGGTAAATATCGTGGGAAATCTCTTGTTGTCCAGATAGAACATGCCATTGCTCTTTAAATTGTTCAGCATAAATGAAAGCGACATCTTGTCGCCGCTTGCCCCCCAACTGTCGCCTCTTACCGTATATAACTGGAGCATATGGGCAAGGGCCAGCACTAAGGACAACAACATAAACAAATAAAACCCTTCGCTCTTCAGGATTTTCCTGTCATAGAGCAATATCACCAGAAGCAATACCGGCAATATCAGCACTGACTCAAACCTGAACTGAAGGGAAAACGGCAGCACGGCCGAAAGCAAAAAAAGCGCAGCCGTTGTTTTTTCCCTGATGAAATGCAGCATAGACAGTACGGCAATACCGGCAAACAAGGCCGATGCAGGCTCCACGGCGGTCGTATTGCCCCATATGATATTATGTGGAATCAGGCAATATACTAATGATGATAAAAGGGCAGCCGTAACATCCCGAAATAAATTATGCCCTATCAGAAACACTACCACCGCCGACATGCAGAAAAACAGGTTGTTCAACACAAAGCCCGTCCCCTCGGAGCTGCCCGTAACTCTGAACACCAACCCCAGAATAAATGGATAGGCGTATGGCTGTTTGTTGAATTCGTCGGTTGTACACTTATACACCCCGTAGGTGTTGTCGCCGTCGTTACACATGCTTGCCCTGCCAATATAGCCTATGTTCTGCCCTATGTTCAGGTAGATGTTCTCGTCATAAAAAATCCTGTGCACCCGCGGGGTAATAAGAAATGCAGCGCAAAAGGCAAATAATACAATACCGGCCAGATAGTACTTATGCCGCCTTTGCATCGCTGTAAAAACAGAAAAAAGGGTTTTAAAATTAACCGCGACGGCAATCAGAATCAGGGCGAAGTTGACTTCAAGCCAAATGGGAATCAACCTTATGAGACGCACCCTGGCGGCGTCGGCGTCAAGTTTGGCAACATAATAAAAAAAGGCCGCGCTGGCAGCCATAACCGCAAAGGCCGCGATAAACCAAATCTTTTTTTTAATTTTGAGATTCACTGCCCCGACGCCCTTTGCACCATGTAGCTTCCTATGGCCATATATTCGTTTTTTGTGGCGATGAATGTCCTGGCCGCGTCCTCCGGGGCGCAGACAAGCGGGTCGCCGTGCAGATTAAAGCTCGTATTGAGGACAACGCCCCGGCCAAGCAGTTTTTTTACCTCAACGAGGAGCTTATAAAACAGCCCGTCTCCTTCGCTTACCACCTGTGGACGGCACGTACCTGCGAGGCTTATTACGCCCCTTATTTCTGACGTCACGCCCGGCCTCACCCTGTAGCCTCTGGTCATATATCTGTCGTAGGACGACGCGGGAGATAGCTCTGTGAAGTAATGAAGATCCTCTTGCAGGATGGAAGGGCAAAAGGGCTGATACCAGACCCGCATCTTCAGCCTCATGTTCAGGTGGTTCTTAATATCATCGGAGTTCGCCGCCGCTATAATGCTCCTGTTGCCCAGCGCCCGCGGCCCGTACTCCATTGCCTCCTGAAACCAGAAGACTATCTGCCCGTCAGCAATCAACCTTGCAGTCTCGTGAATCAGGTCATCAGTTGTTTCATATTTAGTATATTTCAGGCCGTTCCTATCCAAAGCGTCAACGATATCGGAGTTGCTGAACTGCGGCCCAAAGAACACGTCTTTAAGGTCATACGAGGATATATTATTTAATTTATAGTTAGCCGCCATGGCCGCCCCAAGGGCAAGGCCGCCGTCACCCATGTGGGGAAAGATGAAGCAGCCTCCCACCTCCTCAAGCTCATCCACAAGCATGTTGACCTTTATGTTGGAGAAAACCCCGCCAGACAGCGCCACCTTATCGCAACCCGTAACCTTAAGGGCGTTTCTTATCAGCTCTATGACCTTTACCTCAAGCGTCCTCTGCGCCATAAAGGCAAACTGTTCAGAGGGATAGCGCCAGAGGACCTTCTTTAATTTCTCATACATATCCAAAGAGCCGTACGTCGCGTGCACGCCAATTCCACTGACCCGAAAGAAATCCATCAGTGGGTTGTCATCGTCAGAAACGGGATAGGCATAGTCGGCAAGGGCCATGACCTTGCCCTCGTCTTCGAGTTCCCGCATGTTCAGGAGATTTGTAACGTGCTCAAAGAATATTCCAAACGAATCCCTGCCGCTGATAGCCGCGATTCGGTTAAGCCGACCATCCTCAAACACGCTGACGCTCCCTGAGAGGCCATCCCCAATGCCGTCAAGGGTAAGGACGAGGCATCTGTCAAAGCCGGAGCAAAAGGCCGCCGCCGTGGCGTGGCAAAAGTGGTGGTCAAAGTGCAGAAGGGCAATGTCCCTCCTGAATCCCATCGCAATCAAATTTCGTTTAAGCAGCAGGTTGCTGGCAAGCAGCGTTGCCCTGGACGTGGCTATTTCGGTAAGCAGATATTTTGCCTTTTTTTTGATGGCAGAGAATTTACCTTGTTCCACCTTACGCCTTCGTATCCTATAATATTGTTCCTTGAGGGAAGGCAATGCCCGCGTCAGCGTCTTGGCAAAATCCGTAGTGGAGCTGCTTACGTAGTCAATATCTCCAGTGTCTAATTTCAGGTAATCTAAACAGGCTTCAATTGAGAGTATAGGGAATCCCACATCGAGCTTACGCCGCGACAGCCGCTCTTCGTTTATGGCAAATTCTATACCGCCGTCGCCCACTACCGCCGCCCCCGCGTCATGCCCGTCCCATATGCCAAGTATGCGCATCTTAGTTGGCGGCTCTAAAAAATTTAAACGCGGAAAGGAGGGTTTTAGCAATATGGCGAAAGTTCGTAAGCCTTAAAATGCCGAGTATAATCCTGGGCCTCAAATAAAACTCCCTCACCGCCTGCGCCCTTACTGCCTCAACCTCAGCCCGGGTAATTGTATTCAGAGACATCACCGCCTGTTCCTGCCGGAATCCGGTGAAATCAACTGCGGCGGTATCATTCAGCCACCCCTCACTTATGGCCTGTTCATAAAGGGCAGAGCCTGGAAAAGGCACGGCGCAGTAGAACTGGGCAAAATCCAACTCCAGCGAAAGCACACGCCTCATGGTCTGCCGCGCTGTGGCGGGGGTTTCGTAAGGCAGGCCGAAAATCACATGGGCAGAGACCAGCATCCCCGCCTTCCGGCTCAGCGATATAACCTGATTAGCACGGCTCACCTCTATGTCTTTTCTTACCCCTTTTAGTATGTTCGGGTCAAAGGATTCGATTCCATAGCTGACCATCCAGCATCCGGCCTTGTTCATCAAGTATAATAATTCCCCGTCCACGGTGTCAATTCTGCTGTTGCAGACCCATGAGATGTCTAAATTATTGGCGATGATGGCGTTACAGAGCGCCCTGACAAAGGAGGGATTGGCCGTAAAGGTCTCAGCCCAAAAGAAGAAATCCCGTATTGCAAACCTTTCCACTGCCTCTTTGATTTCCTTCACTATCGCCTCAACCTTTCTTACTCTCAACTTCCTGCCGTAGTAGGCGCTGCTCGTACAAAAGGTACACGGGAAATGACACCCCCGCTGAGGCATCACCATGAGAAACGGCCTGTTGCTTAGAGGAAGCCTGTATGCGTTGACATCAATAAGGCTCCAGTCAGGAAAGGGCAGGGCGTCAATGTCCGCGATGAACTCCCTTGCCGTGTTACGCACAATCTTACCTTCGGCGTCTCTGAAGGTTATTCCGGGCATGGATGTTAAATTTGATAGCCCGCCGGGCATTTCAAGGGCGGTTACCGTCTCCATAATCGTAAATTCAGGTTCGTTTCTGACAACAATATCCAGAGATGGCGACTGCTCAAGCGACGTCAAATCAAGTGCGGTCACATGAGTTCCTAAGACGATTGTATAAACGGCGGGGTTCAGTTGCTTTACCACAGAGGAGAGGTTTAAATCTCCGGTGATGGATGGCGTTGCCACGCTCCAGATGACCGCCTCAGGAGAATATGCCCTGATTATATGGGTGACATCTTTGATGTCTATATCCTGAGCCGGGCAGTCTATAACTCTTACCTCATGGCCATTATCTCTCAGCAGCGTACCGATGTACACCAAGGATATGGGCGGCCAGAGCGTAGTCCAGATGGCGCTTTGCTGGGTGCATCGCCCCTCGCGTGTGAATTTCTCCCCGCTGGGGGCTGGGGGATTAAGGAGTAATATTTTCATTCGTTTGGCTCCGTTATAGGGAGTTGCACCCGCTGCCCATAAATCAGGAATCCTTCGACAAGCGCATTTCGTTCTATACGCTCTTCCCCAAAAATCCCTTCAAGTCATCCACTGACCCGGCCTTCCTGATAAGATTTTTGAACTCCTCCAATTTATCCACAGTAGACATAACCCGAACCATATTCATTAACTCAAGTCCCGCTGCACCATATTTGAGTTCAAGTCCTAACTCTATGCCCTCAAGTAATCCCTCCATTTTGCCTCTCTGTTCACCTCTCTATTCACCTTCAACCATCCCCCGCTCACGCCCCTGCCTAAACCTCACATCTTTCTCTAAGTCATATACTAATGCCATAGCCTCCGCCTCCTTACAGACTTCGTCCTGCAAATTCCTTAACTGAGACAGGACTTCCACCTGTCTTATGTACCTGCCCCGGAGTGTCTCTTCCGGCACCAACTCCTTCAAGCGTGTAAGTATCTCTGTTATAAATGTTTTAACACCTTTCTGCTGATAATTGCACACCAGCAATTCTCTTTACTGGATTCCCGCTTTCGCGGGAATGACAGAATAAAAAAATATGGAAATGATATTCTGTTACTTCCGCTCCCCCTCATTTGTCATTCCCATCTTCCTGTGCCTATCATTCCAGTGTCCCCTACGTCTGTCATTCCAGCGAAGGCTGGAATCCAGTCTTCTTGCTGGAACTAACTTCAAAGGTAATAAAACTACTATATCAGATATTTAACCAAAGAATATATATACCTGAACCACACCTTCGTCAGCCGTACCTTCGACACACCGGCCTGCCTCTGGTACTCATGGGCGGGGATTTCAACCAGCTTAAACCCGCGCTTTATGGTCTTCATAATCATTTCCTGCTCAATGGTAGTGATATTTTCTGTAAGGGCGAGTTTCCTTGCCACATCGGTTCTTATTGCCCTGAAACCGTTTTGGGAGTCACTGATTCTTACCCTGTAACGCCAGTTTATGCAGGCCGTAATAAAGGCGCTTCCCATCAGCCTGAAAAACTCGTCAAACCCGCCGTGCAGCTCACTGGAGCCGCCCAAAAGGCGCGAACCCGTAACGTGGTCAGCCTCACCGTTTAGAATCGGCTCTATCAGACGGGGAATGTCGTCGGGGTCGTGAGAGCCGTCAGCGTCAATGAAGACAATCAGCTCGCCTGTGACCTGCTTAATCGCCTCTCTCAATGCCGCTCCCTTGCCCTTGCCGTTGTCCTGTATTACCCTCGCGCCATGTTCGATTGCCGTCTGTGCCGTATCATCTGCCGAAGGACCGTTGACCACAAGGATGTCACCGCCATACTTCCGGCATCCATCAATAACGCGGCCTATGGTTCGTTCTTCATTCAGGGCGGGAATAACTATTGATAGTCTCAACACCGGTGTCATTCCAATATGTTGCCATAGGTTAGACCAAATATGCAAATTCCCAATCTCAAAAATTTCTCAAAAAAAACACTTGACAAAACACTTGAATCCTTGCATAATAGAAATTGAGTATAATAGTTATACATGATAGCATGTCGAAGGTAAAAAGTTGTAGGATAAGAACGTAAATCGTTGAGGGAAGACATTATAGATAAATACCACTAACAGAGAGGGATTGAAGATGCTGACAACGACAAAAAGACATACACACAGAGTATCCTGCCGCAGTATGAACAATTTAAAAAGAGTGCTCTATCTGGCAAGTCTGTTGTTTTTGACGGCGTTTTTGTTATTCGCGGCACATCCTGCCGAGGCCCACTGGACGGTGGATGTGTGTAAGACGGGGGCTGGCGGCGGCAGTGTAGCCCAAACTATGAATAATGGTAGTCAATCTGGTGCCGAGTCCAGCTGCACTAAGTGTACATCCTGTTGCGCTGGCAACACTACTAGCGCCTACTGCTTTCAGTACTCAGGAAGCAGCGGTGTCACTGATGTAACCCTTACCGAAACGACGAACTCAGGCAGTACTTTCGGAGGCTGGACGGCTTGCAGCGGAACATCAAATAACTGTGATGCCGGGACTTGCCAGTGGAATGGCTGTAGTGGAACGGGCACGACCTGTCATAACATATATTCCAATAGCAATTCTTATTGTATCACTGCCGTGTTTAACAGCGCGGCAACAACGACTACTACCATGGCAACGACGACTACGACCACGGCGGCGACGACCTCCACTACAACCTCCACTACATCTTCGACGACCTCCACTACGACCACGTCTATCTCCGCAACCAATTCGTCCATGTCCAATTATTGTAACGGCACCTCTACCCCTCCTTTTATGGGTGCGAGTGTCCCTCCTCTTCTTATGCTTGACATATCAAAAGACCACAAGAACAGCTATAAGGCCTACAACGATTACACTGACCTCAACAACGATGGAACGGTTGAGACGCAGTACTCGGGAGCCATTACATATTACGGCTATTTCGATTCCACTAAGTGTTATACATACTCATCTACGACTAGTTCGTATACGAATTCGGCTTACTATTTCTCACCTTCCTACGTGTCAACCACATCTCCGGCTACATGCAACGGCAGCACATGGAGCGGGAATTTTCTAAATTGGGCAACAATGTCGCGAATGGATGTCCTCAGAAAGGTGCTCTATGGAGGATACAGGTCTACCGACACAGCGACTTCGACGATACTGCAAAGACAATTTCTCCCGCAGGACGCCCATAGCTGGGCAAAGGTATACACCCCCGGCACAGGGGACCCTACGATAAATCAGTTGACACCTTTGGCGAACACCGCCAGTGTTACTGTCTGTAATACGACAGTCGCCGACCCGGCAAATCCCCCCGCTATGCGGGTTGCAAGTGGTTCATGGCCGTACTGGGCGTCTAACGAAAGGTGGCAGTGCGCGAGGGCTGGAGAATATAACAACGGCTCTCAATGGGAATTAAGGCGTCCCCCGGCGGCTACCGGTGGATACATGGACTATATAGTGAAAGTGCAGGTCTGCGTTTCGACCTTGCTGGGTTCGGAAAGGTGCCAGTTGTACCCAAGCGGCAATTATAAGCCCATCGGCTTATTACAGGCATACGGCGAGAGTTCGAAAATGTATTTCGGACTTATGACCGGCAGTTGGATAAAGAATAAATCCGGCGGGGTACTGCGCAAAAACATCAGCCCGATTACAGATGAAATAAACTATACCACTGATGGGACATTTTGTATAAACAGCAGTGGCGTAGCTAACACGGCCTGCGTTTCAAGTGATGGACTTCCTGGAATTATTGACACGCTGAACAAGTTAAAGATATACAGGTACAACTATGGCTCAGGTTGGAGCGACGGCACGTATAACTCTACTGATAGCTGCTCATGGGGAAATCAGAGCTTTACCGAGAGTTCGGGCGGCACCTGTACTAACTGGGGAAACCCAATAAGCGAGATATATTATGAATCCCTGAGGTACTTTATGGGAAAGACCACGCCTACATCGGCCTTCAGCACAGACGATAGCTCTATCGTACCGGGGCTTACTCCTGTCACATGGCAAGACCCATACGCGACATACCCGTACTGTGCCAAGCCGTTTATCATGGTTATAAGCGACGTGGCCCCAAGTTTTGACTCCGACCAGCTTCCCGGAGTAAACAGCAATTTTGGAAGCGGGTTGACGGCTGATATAGGAGTCAACGGTTCCCTTCTTAACGTGGCTACACAGACCGATATAGTGGGTGGAAGCGCTAACGGAGGAGAGAATATATCGGGTAATTATTTTATTGGCCAGTCCGGTGCGACAAACGATACGATAAGCGGCGTCACAACCAATATGTGTACAAGCAAGGCTGTAAGCTCGTTGTCGTCGGTAAGGGGGGTCTGCCCTACCGCCCCGAACTCACAGAGTTCTTATTACCTTGCTGGCCTTGCCTACTGGGCACATATCAACGATCTGAGAAGCAGCAGCAATACCCCTAGTAACGGCATCACGGGCGATAATGTTACCCAGAACGTTACTACTTATTCCATAGCCATGAGCACGACACTTCCGAATTTGACCCTTAAAGTAGGTTCGTCTAACCAATACAGCATTCAATTTATACCTGCGTGCTACAACAGCTCCAATGGAAATCCCTGTACGCTGGTCAATTTTATCATTGACAGCAACGCCACCATCTGTACAAGCCCTCCTTCCGGCACCATACTAGGCCGTTACTTCATCACATGGGAGGATTCGCCTCAGGGAGGAGACTACGACATGGACGCCGACGGTTGTTTGTACATTACCGCTAATAATGCCGCAAATCCTCCCACTGTTACTTTTTCAACCACTATGACCGGCAGTTCCACGCCCTTTAATATGAACATGGGTTATATAGTAAGCGGCACAACCACCGACGGCCCCCACTACCTTGCCACGAACTGTAACAGCAGCTCTGTTACTCCAAATACCGGCCTGCTTGCTAGTGGGAACTGCGGCGTTAACTTCACGACAGTTCCGTCTGCCTCAGGCACTCCCCCCACTAACAACGCCAATATAGGTTCTTTAACCCATACCGTTAATACCTCTGCCTCCACTGTTAAGCTCCTGAACGACCCGCTCTGGTATGCCGCCAAATGGGGTGGTTTCACAGACAGCAACGGCAACAATATGCCCGACAATACAACTGAGTGGACAACCGGCGTCAACGGCACGGGCGTTCCAGACAACTACTATCTGGTCACTAATCCTTCAACGCTTGAGACGCAGCTTGAAACGGCCTTCCTTAAGATTCTCAAGCAGACATCCTCAGGAACCGCCGCGACGGTTCTTTCACAGAGGACACAGGCCGGTGCCAATATCATGCAGGTACTTTTTTACCCAAACAAGTACTTTACCGGCAACACCGAGATTTCTTGGGTTGGCTATCTCAATAATCTCTGGTTTTACAACACCAGCTCGGTGCAGGAAATCAGGGAAGACACGGTCAACGATTTTAAATTAAATCTCACAAACGACGATGTCATAAACTTTTCGGTTGTGAACAACAACCCCATCATACAGTTATACAGCGACACAACCGGCTCCGGTACTCTGACCTCGCTGACGCCGTCAACCGAGACCTTCGATACCCTCAACACTATTTGGGAGGCCGGTGGAAACAGCCGCGACCCATCAAGTTTAAACAGCACAACTACGAGTTACACTGGTAATTTTTATGATTTGTACCATGACAACGCCACCGTGAGGACGATATATGGAAACGGCAGCAGCGGCCTCGCACTGTTCAATACGACAAACGCGAGCCAGTTCAGCTCATACATGGGCACCACAATGGTTGGGACGGCTACCGTGAACGATATAATAAACTATACCCGCGGGATTGACAAGGCGGGGCTTAGAAACAGGACTACGGCAAATCAGGGCTTTAGTGCTCTCAACGTATGGAAGCTCGGTGACATCGTTTACTCGACTCCTTTTTTACAGCAATACACACCGTCGTCCAGTAACGGCAACGCCGACTACTGGGTGGCCTATGTGGGTGCCAACGATGGAATGCTCCATGCCTTTAAGGCTGGAAAACTCTCTACCAGCGGCCTCGGTGCCGGTGAGATAGAGCAATTAAGCGGCTCAGGCCTGGGCGGCGAATTATGGGGCTTCATTCCGAGGAACTCTCTGCCCTACCTGCGCTATCTGGCAGACCCTTCCTATTCGCCAAACTCAGGCTGCCACCTCTATTTTAATGACCTCAAGCCCTATGTATATACCTACACACCAACGGGCGCGTCCGCTCAGAAGGTAGTCCTGATAGGCGGGATGCGTCTGGGCGGGGGATGTGGATGCGGCAGCGGTACCTGTCCCGCGAACACAGACGTATATACACCTCCGTCTGATACGTGTTCGACCGCTAATCGCACCGACGCTACGTCGCCGATGAGCGCCTGTGTCGGCCTGTCCTCGTACTATGCCCTTGACGTTACTAATCCTACGTCGCCGACCTTGCTGTGGGAATTCTCTCATCCCCAGCTCGGATTTTCCTACTCCGGCCCGGCGGTCATTAACAGGGGCGGGCATTTGATGGTCATGTTTCTCTCAGGGCCGCAGACATATACCGGCCGCTCATATCAGGATTTGCAGACTTTTACATTGGCCTTAAACAATGACTTCACTATTAACTCAACCGCTACGGGCAGCAGCGGCGGCGTATATAAGTACGACACAGGCATTGCACGCGCCTACGGAGGCAGATTATTTACCACAGGGCTTGACGTTAATGGCGACGGCAATACCGACTGGGTCGTATTTGGCTACTCCTCGGCCACAGACAACACATGGAGCAATGTCTCAGGCGGGCTTATGTCAGTTTATACCGGCTCGTCAACCCCCCCTACAACCTCCGCCGCGGCATGTAGTGGAAGCGGCTGCCCAAGCGGCAATTGGTCAAACTGCTGGGGTTACAACACGAGCAACTTCAACCTGTACGGCCCTGTTACGAGCAAGGTGGAGATTGATAAATGCTTTAGCCAATACTATGTGTACGCGGGGACTGGAAAATACTTCACCTCGCTGGATTCGTACAATGTAGTTAACGGCAGCGGGACTGTACTTTCGGGAGACTTTCTCTATGGCTCTCCATTTACCTGTGATCAGAACGGGTGCTGTGACAATACTACCGTAACACAACTTTCGAACTCCACCGTGCCCAATACGTGTAACTCGCTTACCGGCACTTCCAAAAAGCCTTCATGGACAGTCCCACTTGACGCCCAGGAGACTGTCAACAGCATATCATACTTAGGAGAGCGTGATATATCTGACCCTGTGTTTACCTCTAATATGATCTTCTTTACCACCACTCAGCCTACATCTGATGTATGCTCTTTTGGAGGCAGGTCAAGGGAATGGGTCTTTAACTGTGCAACGGCGGCGGCCCCGGGGTCGGCCCTGGATAACTGCACAGGCTATACAATCCCCGTGTCAGCTTTGCAGGGGACATTGTTTATGCAGCTTTCAACCAGCGCGATAACCAAGATTTCCGTAAAAACGGGATTCCATACGTTAGGCTCAAGCGATACTAACCAATCGTCACTGCAGAGTAATGCCATGGGGGCAGTGACAACCTGGATGCCTGGAATAGCCCCGGAATCAAGCACCCCTTACACTGCGCCATCTTCAAGCGCCTTCGGGAAGGTACTGAATTGGATGGAGAGGTGACGAGGATAACCTATGATTACTAATAATGATAATAGAGGCTTCACCCTGGTGGAAGTCATGGTGGTTGTGGCGATTATGGGGGTGATTGCGGGGTTGATTGTGTATCAGATGGCAGGGCAGAAGGCGAAGAGCAACTCCGAGGCGTCGGTAAAACAGATGTACTCTGACCTGTCGGAGATGCGGGCTGACGCTATGTCGCAAAAGAACGCGTTTGGGGTTTTTTTGACTGGCTCTGCCACCGCCAATTTCAGCTTCTCAAGCTATGCGCTGCGTTCTGACAACAACAGTGACGGTTCTATTACAGACACGGGCGGTTTTGGCACAGTGAGAACTACTACGCTGTCACAGCTTGCCCCATTGACGGTGTTAAACGCGATTACTGACATAACCTATGACAGCAAGGGCTTTTTGTCTACCGCCAACCAAATAGAGATATACGCGCCATGCCCTGGCTGCGATGCCGGTTCAGTGTCTAACTGCAGTGGTGCATACGAGAACACGGCCTGTACATCCGCCGCGGCTACGAGCTGCTGCAGGATGGCGGATATGTCAACAAATTGCAGTGACGCCTCTTATCCAGAGTCCTCCTGTCTTGTCCTGACGGTGAATTTTATAAAAATGGGAAAGTGGTGTGACGCAAACCAAAATGGAGTGTATGACAGTGGCGAATGTGTCCTTAAATAAGGGTGTTATTTCAGGCAGCCCGGTTTCCAACGGCGAGGGCTTTACCCTTGTGGAGGCAATGGTCTCGATGTTGATTCTGATGGTCGTGGTGCTTGGGATGATTCAGACGATGATTTACGTAAACGCGATAAACCTGAAAAATGACGTCAGAGAAGAGGCCGTCAAGATAGGCCAGCAGGACATAGACAATCAGACGCGCCTCGTCAGGCCATCAACTGCCTTAAATACTATCATCCTGTCAACCACTACGCCAGTTGCAATCATCAGGCATTTTAACAACAGGGATATTACGTTTAATTTATGCAGATATGTCACTCCCAGGGGCAACAGCGTGGAAGTCAGCGTCTCTGTCATATGGCAGCTTGGCGAGACAAACGCAACCGCCAACGACCCAACGGGGTATAGTTGCTTTAACGGCATGACATACACAGGTTCGTACAATGTCGAAACTATAATAAGTCCATTGGTAGGGTGATTATGAGGATTGCATTGTTGAGGAAAATAGCGGGCGGCAGCGCGGGGTTCACAATCGCTGAGCTTCTCGTGTCAATGTTGATTGTCTCTATTATGATGGGGGCGATTTTTGCGTCCTTTACCACGTTGACAAGCTCCTTCAAGATTCAAACCAAGACCGCTGAATCACAGATAGAAGACGTCCTTGGCCTGGAGTTATTAAGATACGACCTCGAATCAGCGGGTTACGGGCTACCAGAAGGCACCGGAGGCGGGGCATGTTCAACCATTACGGCCTACAGCGAATACCCAACCGGCTTCACCCCAACCGGCAGCGCTAACTTCACACCCAATCAATATACGCCTAACCCTGCTACTGACTTCAACGACTCTACAAGCAGTTGCGAGCCGCGCCCGCTAGTCCTTGACCATAACACTAACCCCACGCCGTCCTCCAGCAATGGTTCAGACGTCTTAGTCGTCAAGTCCATAACAGCCGACAGGACAGCGGTTACCAGGAAATGGACAATGCTTGACGCCTCCAGCCACTACATCAAATGGAACGATTCAACCTGGGACCTTGCTACAACCACTCCATCCGATAGGGCAATAGCGGTGACCTCCACACGCCAATTGGTCAGCAACGGTGCCAATTTTCAGTATGGCCTTGCAACAGGCGGTACGGCAAGTGCAACGACCACGTATCTGCCAACAACCCCTGCAGCCGGGAGTTTCTATGTCATATACGGGGTAAATTCAACTACTAACCTTCGAATGCCTTTTAACCGCGTTGATTACTATATCCAGAGGGGCGGGACATCCGCCGCACACCCATATCCCCTGCAGTGCCACCCCGCGGGATATACCCTCTATAGGGCTGTCCTGTCCCACTCAAACGGCCAGAGGGTGGAACAGCCCATCATGGACTGCGTCATAGATTTTCAGGTCGCCCTCGGCATAGACACCGGCTGCGCCGACACCCTTGGTACTGGCTGCACAGGTACACTGACATGGTGCAGGTTCACAAATCTGACTTCAAACACGGCAAGTTTGACCCCGTGCAACTCTACCAGCGACGCAGGTTGCACCAACGACCCATGCCACCTGACTACCACTTATTTAAATAATGCGCAAAGCATAAGAAGATACCTGAAACAGGTTAAAGTTTTTGTCCTCACGCACGAAGGCAAAATGGACCCGACTTTTACGTACGGCAACAATTCTATAGCCATAGGCGACAGCGATATAACTCTCAAGACCTATGATCTTACGACACTGGCCAGCTATGCCAATTACAGATGGAAGCTGCAGAAGATAAACGTAAAGTTAAACTCTTTAGGAGGAAACTACGAATGATAATAAAATTTTCTCCAAAGAAGGTACCGAAATTTGATGAAAGGGGTTTTATTCTCGTAATAACGATGGTTCTTGCTATGGTTGCCCTGGCATTAAGCGGTGCCATGCTGTTTATGGCTACAATTGGCACGAAGATTGCGGGGGGATATCAGCGTTACACCAGCACGATATCTGCCGCCAGAGGGGCGTCGGATGTGGCTATGAGTTTGTTGAAGAATTCTATGAGCAGCACCACCCCTGATTACGGCACAGTCTCGACCACTTATCCCAGTTGCCTTGCCACAAAGCTCAATACGGCTACGTGTCTAAGCGCCCCTGCCACGGGCACACAATGCGTCGGCGGTTCGGGAACGACATATTATCAATGGGGAGGGACATGCGACACATACGCCAACGCCACCAGTACTAACGCCGCGGTAGACCCTGATGTGACAACCACATACAATGACGCGCGGACAAATTCCCCTGCCTACACGGTCTATACGAAAATAATAAATACACAAGCCATTATAGGGGCGGTAACGGCCCCGGGTGCGTGTAACTGTAACGCCTGTACCTACTGTTACGTATATACTGTGCTTGTCCTTTCCAAGAATATCAACACCCCAGAAAACTCAATTGTTACTTTCACATATATGGTATATGACGGCAATAATATTGATTAAAATTTTCAGCGTCCGACGAACTTGCCGCCCTCGTACCTCCCGGTTTGTGTCCTGCCGTTTGGGCTGGTAGTAGTGCCCTGGCCGTCCTGTTTTCCATCTTTGAACTCACCGACATACGTCCCTCCATCTGGCGCGGTGGCAGTGCCCTGTCCGTTTGGTTTACCATTCTTAAATTCCCCTGTGTATTTCCCGCCGTCCGGGTAAGTCATAGTGCCCTGGCCGTTTGGTTTGCCGTCCTTAAAGTCGCCGATGTATTTCCCACCGTCAGGCACGATTGCGGTGCCCTGGCCGTTTGGTACGCCATCTTTAAACTCGCCGGTGTACGAAAGTCCATCTGGCCCTGTAGTAGTGCCCTGGCCGCTTGGTTTACCGTCTTTAAAATTGCCGACATACTTCCCACCGTCGGGCCTGACCGCGGTGCCCTGCCCGTTTGGTACGCCATTTTTAAACTCGCCGGAGTATTTGACTCCATCAGGCCCGGTTAAGGTCATTTGCTCGGCATACGCTGTTAAACACAAGAGGCTCAGCAGGGCGGCGATAAAACTTCGTATTAGCATGGGGGTCTCCTTTTTAAAATTTATTTAAGACAACACGGCTGCACTACGGGGTATGATATATTTTTTCATTGGCAAAATCAAGTTTTCTCCATTTTGTATTCAGGATTATAGATTTCTGCCTTCGCAGGAATGACAGTTTTTATTGCTTATTTCATATTAACGCAGTCTATGGTTTCCCTAACTATTGCGTTTGCTGACAGGCCGTTCATTTCCTTCATGTCGTCGTATGTCCCATATCCCACGGCGAAGACACCCTGCAGGCCAACTCGCTTAAATCTGGTTGCGATGCCGTTTTCTGCTATAACCTCCGCCACGGCGCTGCCGAGGCCGCCGATGATGCTGTGCTCTTCTACTGTGATGACCACCCTTGTCTTAGTGGCTGACGCTATTATAATATCTTTATCTATCGGTTTTATTGTATGAATATTGATGACCCGCGCATTTATCCCCATGTGTCTCAACTCGCCGTGCGCCTTCAGTACCTCGGTGGTTATGCCGCCGGTTGTGAATATTGCCACATCTGGTGTTTCCGGGCCATCTCTTAATATAACGCCCTTGCCGGTTTCAAATTCATAATCGGCTTCGTATATCTCAGGGGAGCCGCCGACTGACAGGCGTATGTAAACCGGCCCGTCAATGCGGGTGGCCTCTTTTGTTATCTTCCTTGCCTCCAGAGGGCCGGAAGGTGAAAACACCGTCATCCCGGGCAGCGCCCTCATTATGGACATATCAATAGTGGCGTGATGGGTAGCCCCAAGATTGCTATAAACAAACCCGGCCCCAATGCCCACGAGTTTGACGTTCATGCGCTGCATACACACGTCGTTTCTGATCTGCTCAAACGCCCTCATTGTCAGAAAACTTGCTATCGTGTATGTAAAAGGCACCTTGCCGCATGAGGCAAGCCCGGCGGCCACACCTATCATATTGGCCTCGGCTATGCCGAAATTAATAAACCTGCCGGGGTAGGCCGCCCGAAACTTATCATAGACAATGGCACCGTTGTCGGCCACAAGGGCAAGTATTCTCTCGTCCTTTCCCGCTAATTCATATAGGGCATCTATGTATGCGTTTCTCATTTAGGGTCTATTCCCAGCTCATTACAGGCCACGCGCATCTCCTGCCCGTTGGGCATCCTGTAGTGCCATATCGGCTCGTTTTCCATGAACGACACACCCTTGCCCTTTATAGTGTTTGCTATTATCATAGATGGTTTTTTGGGCTGAAAGGGAAGGGCGGTGCATAAATCAACCAGCTCTTTAATATTATGCCCGTCTGCCTCTTTTACCTGCCAGCCGAATGCGCGCCATTTATCTGCAAGTGGGCTTACTGATACTATTTTATCAAGTTCATCCATCGCCTGAAGCCGGTTGTAGTCAATTATTACGCAGAGATTATCAAGCCTATGCTGTGCCGCAAACATCGCCGCCTCCCACACTGAACCCTCCTGACACTCCCCGTCTCCCATCACGACAAAGACCTTAAAATCCCTGTTGTCCATCTTTGCGGCCATGGCAATCCCGGCGCCAAAGGGAAGTCCATGCCCAAGCGCTCCGGTTGAGGCCTCAACGCCCGGTATTTTAAGCATGTCCGGGTGCCCGCCCAGTATTGAGCCGCGCCTGCCAAACGTGTCAAGCGCTGATTTATCGAAAAATCCTAAGTCTGCAAGCACCGCGTAGAGGGTTACGCAGGCATGTCCCTTGCTGAGGATAAATCTGTCCCTGCCGGGGTCACAGATGGTCGCTGGCGTAACATTCAGAACTTCATAATACAGGGCAACCAGTATCTCTACGATTGACAGCGAGGCGGGGATATGCCCGCCGCCGCCGTCGCATATCATTTTGAATATGGAGCGTCGTATCTCCTCAGCCTTGTCGTTCAGGAGATTCGGCCTATCGCGCATTGATATTCACACTCAAATTATCTATTATGGCGTGGCAGATGTACTGGTGAATTACCTCGACATAGCCGTAGTGTGCAACGGGCACGTAGAAGTTTAGATCTCCCATTGCCCTTAATGGATTGTCTGCGTTGAATCCTGAGAGGGTTATGACGGCGCAGTCTTTGGCCCTCGCCGCCCTGACCGCGTTTAATATGTTTTTCGACTGCCCGGAGCTGCTCACCGCAACAAGGTAATCCCCTTTGACGGCAAACAGCTCAACAGGTTTTTCAAACACATATTCGTATCCGAAATCATTCCCCATACACGTCAGCATCGAGGCATCGTTAAAGGCCAGGGCGGCAATCCCCCCGTTCTTACTGAAATCTGTCGCCATATGGCTGCATATCGCGGCGCTTCCACCGTTACCAACAAACATGAGTTTCAGGTCAGAGCCGGCCAGCGCCCTGATTAACACGCACGCGCAGCCTATCGCCACTGGAAAATCTATCCTGCCGCCTTTCAAGTCGCTACACTCTATCTTTTCAAGCAGCAACTTAAAGTCGCCGATGTATTGTTTTATAGTTTCCATCAGCGCAGCATCCTGTTCATAAATTGAATCACTTCATACTTTTCAACCGGATTTTTATTTCCCACGATTTGCACGGCCAGCGCCCCGACGACATTGCCGACAAAGGACGCCGCCTCCGCGGGCATATCAACTGCTAAGCACGAGGCGGCATAAGTAAACAGGGCATCCCCTGCCCCTACCACATCCACAATATTTGTGGCAAACGCCGGTACCTTCGTTATCTCGCCACGTCCGTTTATATATATTAGTCCCCGTCCGCCGAGGGTGATTACCAGATGGTTGAAAGATACCTCAGACATCAGCGCCCGTGCAATATCGTCAATTACAGAGAACTTGTCCTGGACGGCCAGCCTTGCCTCGTACTCGTCGAGGCAGATGAAGTTGACGCGATTATATTTGGTGATGAGATTATAGCCCGCATTTGCCCCGTTTGTCTGGACGTTAACGGCGACTTTCGTAGAGAATTCCTCCATGTCCGCGATTATCCCTTTAGTAATAAGACCGTGCCCGAAGTCACAGACCATTATTAAATCATACTCATTGATAATAGATTTTATATGCCCGATTATCTGGTGGTTAAGGGTATCGTCTATGTAGTTGTCGTTGATGTAGTTTATCTCGAAGACCTTTTGTCGTTGATTGCTGTTTATGTATCGCCTTTTGACTATTGTGGGGCCGTCTTTTCTATAAAAAAATTTCGGCCTGATTGCTAATTTTAGATTATTGGTGATAAAATCTTCCTTTGAATCTTCTGCCCCCAGTGCGGTTATCATGTGGACATTATCGCAGATACCGGCAAGATGGTTTGCTATGGCCATGACCCCGCCATTGAAAACCTCATGGTTGATGTACTTGTTGACCAGGAGCTGGGCCTTGGGCGACTTGCCCATAGTTTCGCATGTATAGTACTCGTCAATTATGCAGTCGCCGATGAGCAGAATCTTCATTGTCTTTATTTTATTAATTGATTTTTCTATGTCTTCAAATTTATATTTTGCTGAGAATTTATTAAGAAATGTTACGACATCCGCTGGATAAATATCCGGAGTTTTTTTAATAGCCGGAATGAAATATTTATTCAGAAGCTCCGTAGATGAGAATACTATTTCGTGTGTGAAACTCATCTGCGCCCCGATTTCCTTTATGACTTCGTACTCTTTCTGGAGTTTTCCCGTTTTGTCAGCGAAATTTTCGAACTCCTGCCCTTTGACGTATATATCGGGGCGCAGGAGGCGCAGCGTCTGCTCCGCGGTAGGCCATTCATTTATGGCCACATAGTCAACGCACTCAAGGGCTGCCAGACACTCTGCCCTGATTGCCTCATTAAACACCGGCCTGCCAGTTCCCTTATCTACGTAAACATCTGGCGTTACGGTGATGACAAGGCAGTCTCCCATTTGTCTTGCCGCCGCGAAATGTTTGATATGACCGGGGTGCATGAGATCAAAGCAGCCGTGGCAGTGGACAACGCGTTTGCCGTCGGCCTTCAATGCCACTAATATTTTTGAGAGTTCCTCTAAGCTATATATTTTTTTCATGGTTCAGCGCTTCTCAGTTCACAGAGGGCGCTCCAAAGGGCGGGGATGGCATCCCTGTGACTGCCCTTGATGTAACGGCCCGTGCCCCCGTCGGCCACTGTCCTTAAAAGTATCGTCTTTAATGGCCTGAAATAATACGTCGCGCAGTCCTTAGGCGGTTCATTTTTGGTATCGGTGATGTCATGGATGTCAAAGACGACTGTGGTGAAGTTGTCAATTTGGCGATTTTCCTGGGATGCCGCATTCCTAGCCATGCTGAGCGCTTTAAGGAAAACCTCCGGCGCCATCACAGCACTTCCAAAGCTCATAAGCACACCACCCTGAAGCCCCTCCACTACTGATACAAATTTAAGGAAATCATTGTATGACAACGCCCCGGTTGCCGCTCCGTTGCAGTTCGGATGCTCATGGATTATATCATAACCAATACCAACGTGTATAGTTGCCGGAATCCTGAGCCTATATGCGGCGGCTAACAGGCTTATGTCCGTATGCGCAAAAGCGCCCTCAGAGATTGCCCTGCCTATGGCCTCGCCAAGTCCAATTTTTGTATCATTTTCGTAGGAGGCATTAATAATATCGTTTATCTGGCCGGTCTCTTTCCACAAACCAAACTGGCCGTCTTTGATATATTTCGAGACACCCTCTGTGGTAGCGCCAATCAGAGCCAGTTCATAGTCGTGTATGACGGCGGCGCCGTTTCCTGCAATGCACGATATATAACCATTTTCCATCATATCAATCAGATACCTCTGAACGCCGCTGCGTATGACGTGTGCCCCCATCATAAGAATTACGGGGGATGAGCGCTGCCGTGCGGTTATGATATCAGAGGCGGTTTCCATTAACCTGCCGCCATCGCACGCTGTCAGGGGCATTATTGCATCGGAACTCATATCGTGTATCCTGCTATTAAGAGGCAGCAGTCGCAGCCTTCGCCGGTCAAACATAGGTTTTTAAATCGAATATATCCCTGATATTGACATTGAGGCCGTCTATGATTTTTGACTGAACGACGCCTTCAAGTTCAGCGATGGAGTGTGTGATATATCTATTGTTTTCAATGGTAAGAATCTCAATAGTAAGTAATTCGGGGATGACAATCCAGTATTCAGGCAGTTTGTATTTCTCATATATTTCCCTTTTGACGGCGGTATCTCTTCTGTATGTGCCGGGGGAAACTATTTCACATACCATATCAGGCACACCCCTTATCCAGTCCTGAAAGATTGCCATATTCTCTTTCCTGATAAAGATGATGTCGGGTTGAAGCCGGTTGATTGAATCTTCAAAGATTACGTCAAGCGGGGATAAACACACCTCTCCTAAACCGTTCTTGATAACATAATGGCGCATAATATCAGCTAAATTAAAAACAATCCTCTGATGTTTACCAAATGGACTAGGCCCCATGATTTCCTCTCCGTTGATAATCTCTGTTAAGTCTAAATCTGCTTCAAGCGTTTGCATGATGGTAGTATATCATTGGGGTTACGGTTTTGTCGATATTGGAGGCACGGCAAATTTGTTCTCCATCATAAGTAAGCGGTAGTTGCTTAGATTGTTGTTATCTTTGTCCCTTTTTGTCATTCCGCTTTCCAGACTGTGTCACAATAGTAAAGCAGCCCCCCCCCCCCCGGGGGGG